>NZ_DATCUY010000305.1:0-5627 GCF_036567245.1 Achromobacter sp.
CTTTGGCGGCATCATGCGCTGCGACGTCATCGCCGAAGGCGTGATCGCTGCTTGCAAGGCCGTCAACCTGAACGTGCCGCTGGTCGTCCGCATGAAGGGCACCAACGAAGAACTCGGCAAGAAGATGCTGGCCGACTCCGGTCTGCCGATCATCAGCGCCGACACGATGGCCGAAGCCGCCACCCGCGTCGTAGCCGCCGTCAAGTAAAGAAAAATCCAAGGATTCACAAATGTCGATTCTGATCAACAAGGACACCAAAGTCATTACCCAGGGCATCACGGGTAAGACGGGCCAGTTCCACACCCGCATGTGCCGTGAGTACGCCAATGGCAAAGCCGCTTTCGTGGCTGGCGTGAACCCCAAGAAGGCGGGTGAAGACTTCGAAGGCGTGCCGATTTTCGCTTCGGTGAAGGACGCCAAGGCTGACACCGGCGCCACCGTGTCCGTCATCTACGTGCCGCCCGCGGGCGCCGCCGCCGCCATCTGGGAAGCCGTCGAGGCCGAACTGGATCTGGTGATCTGCATCACCGAAGGCATCCCGGTCCGCGACATGCTGGAAGTCAAGAACCGCATGAAGGCCAAGGGCAGCAAGACCCTGCTGCTGGGCCCGAACTGCCCGGGTCTGATCACCCCCGACGAAATCAAGATCGGCATCATGCCCGGTCACATCCACCGCAAGGGCCGCATCGGCATCGTCAGCCGTTCGGGCACCCTGACGTACGAAGCCGTGGCGCAAGTCACCGAGCTGGGCCTGGGTCAATCCAGCGCCGTCGGCATCGGTGGCGATCCCATCAACGGCCTGAAGCACGTCGACGTGCTGAAGATGTTCAATGACGATCCCGACACCGACGCCGTCATCATGATCGGCGAAATCGGCGGTCCGGACGAAGTCAACGCAGCCGAGTGGGCCAAGGACAACATGAAGAAGCCGGTAGTCGGCTTCATCGCCGGTGTCACCGCTCCCCCCGGAAAGCGCATGGGCCACGCCGGCGCGCTGATCTCCGGCGGCGCCGACACTGCCGACGCCAAGCTGGAAGTCATGGAAGCCTGCGGCATCCGCACCACGCGCAACCCGTCCGAAATGGGCAAGCTGCTCAAGTCGGTGCTGTAAAAGTATCAGGCCAGACGTCGGGCGCCTTGGGTGCCCGGCGCCTGCCGCCTTCTGGCGGGAGGCCTGGCTCCGGCGTCAAACCCCTGATGTCCGGCGCTTGCACCCCGCTTATGGAAAGCCCGCTACGGCGGGTTTTTTTTCGCTTTTTTTTCGGCAATCCTAGGGAAATCCCGCGTCCATGCCGCGGCCTGGGAAACATACGGAAAGCTGAACGAAACTATAATGAAAGAAACTTCGCACGTACCAGGCAAGAATGCCGCCGGGCTCGCACCAAGGCGGTCAGTACGTCTTTTTCATCTTATTTCACCCATTCATTTGGTTTGTCCTAGGGGGATCACACCTAGGAAAGAGAGGCATGGAACTTAGTTCAGCGGCATTCTGGATAGCGTTGCTCCAGATCATTTGGGTCAACATTCTGCTATCGGGCGACAACGCCGTGGTTATTGCGCTGGCGGCGCGTTCTCTGCCTCCGGCCCAACAGAAAAAAGCGATCGTGGTCGGCTCCGCCGCGGCGATCATCATGCGTATCGTGCTGACGCTGGTAGCGGCCAAGCTGCTGCTGTTGCCGTGGCTCAAGCTCATTGGCGCGCTGCTCCTGGTCTACATCGGCGTGACGCTGCTGTTGCCTGAAGGCGAGGAAGACGGCGCAGGCAAGACGCAAGGCAATCTGCTGACCGCAATCCGCACTATCATGATTGCCGACCTGGTCATGAGCCTGGACAATGTGGTGGCCGTCGCCGCCGCCGCGATGGGCGATACGACCTTGCTGGTGTTGGGCTTGGCCATCAGTATTCCGCTGGTCATCTTCGGCAGCACGCTGCTTCTGAAGGTCATCGAACGCTTCCCGGTCATCGTCTGGGTGGGCGCGGCGTTGCTGGGTTTCATCGCGGGCGAATTGCTGGTGGGCGATCCGGCATTGGAGGAACCGGTGGCGCGTATCGACGCGGCTCTGGGGATCACGCAGCATAGCTTTGCGCTGATGACGGGCGTGCTGGGCGCGGTGCTGGTGCTGGCTATCGGTAAAGTTTTGCTGATGCGCCAGAAAGCTGACTGAAAGCTGAATTATACTAATAAGTTGTACTGAATAAGCTCGCCGCGCCTCGCGCGGCGAGCTATGCCGGACCGGGACCGGCCACTCTTTTCATAAATGCCTTCGGGGGTTCATAGTGCTTGAGTTTTTCCAGACGCTGAGTTGGACAGCGGTATTCCAGATCATCCTTATCGACATCCTGCTCGGCGGCGACAATGCCGTCGTGATTGCGCTGGCCTGCCGCAATCTGGCGCCCAAGCAGCGCATGCAAGGCATTCTGTGGGGTACCGCCGGCGCCATCATCCTGCGCGTGGTCCTGATCGCCTTCGCCCTGACGCTGCTGTCGATTCCCTTCTTGAAGGTCGTGGGCGGCCTGCTGCTGGTCTGGATCGGCGTCAAGCTCCTGGTCCCCGAGGACGACGCCCATGGCAACGTGAAGGGCGGAACATCCATTGCCGCCGCCATCAAGACCATCATCATCGCCGACTTCGTGATGAGCCTGGACAACGTGATCGCCATTGCCGGCGCGGCCCAGAATGCCCACGCCGACCATCAGATCGGCCTGGTCGCCTTCGGCCTGATCGTCAGCGTGCCGATCATCATCTGGGGCAGCACGCTGGTGCTCAAGCTCATCGACCGCTATCCGCTGGTGGTTACATTCGGCGCGGCTTTGCTGGGCTGGATCGCGGGCGGCATGCTGATCACCGACGTGGTTGTCGAGCGTCAATTCGGCGTTCAGCCCACTGCGGTTAAAATCGGCGCAGAAATCATTGGCGCCTTGCTGGTTGTTGTCCTTGGACGGTGGCTGGCAAGCCGCAAAACCGCTTCCAAGGAATCAGCACATGAGTCTGCGTAGATCCACCGATCCCCAGCAATCCGAATCGGGCCTGAGCCTCCTTCAGGGCCTTTTCGTGCTGGCCATCCTCGGGGTGGTCGCGACGGTCATCGTCTCCAATTTCGTTTGATGCCGTCTCGTGTCTCTACCGCAACGCCTGGTCATCGCGACCCGTGCCAGCCGGCTTGCCCTGTGGCAAGCCGAGCATGTGCGCGACCGGCTGCGCACGCTGTACCCGGCGTGCGCGGTTGAGCTGCTCACCCTGACGACCCGAGGCGATCAGATCCTCGACCGCACGCTCTCCAAGGTGGGCGGCAAGGGTCTCTTCGTCAAGGAACTCGAAAATGCGCTGCTCGACGGGCGCGCCGATCTGGCCGTGCACTCCCTGAAAGACGTGCCGGTCGATCTGCAGGCCCCGTTCGAGCTTTGCGCCGTCCTCGATCGCGCGGATCCGCGCGATGCCTTCGTCTCCAACACGCATGACACGCTGGCTGATCTGCCGGCGGGCGCCGTCGTGGGCACTTCCAGCCTGCGCCGCGAATCCCAGATCCGCGCGCGCTATCCCGAGCTGGTGGTGAAGCCGCTGCGCGGCAATCTCGACACGCGCCTTGGCAAGCTCGACAAGGGCGAATACGACGCCATCGTGTTGGCCGCCGCCGGCCTGGACCGACTGGGCCTGGGATCGCGTATCCGCAGCCTGCTCGAGCCGGAAGACAGCCTGCCCGCAGCCGGGCAGGGCGCCCTGGGCATCGAGATCCGCGACGACCGCGACGACATGCGCGCCTGGCTGGCGCCGCTGATCAGTGCGGGCACCACTTCCTGTGTGGTGGCCGAACGCGCCGTATCCCGCGAGCTGGGCGGCTCCTGCCAGGTGCCCCTGGCGGCGTATGCCGAGATCGCCGACGGCACCTTGTCGCTGCGCGCGCTGGTGGCGTCGCCCGACGGCGTGCGCATGGTCCATACGTCCCGCAGCGGACCCGTGGCCGATGCGCAGGCCATCGGCGAGGCGGCGGCCCAGGCGCTGCTGGATGCGGGCGCGCAGGACATCCTGCGCGAGCTGCTGCAAGACGAGCCCAGGCCCGATTGATGGCCATGGCGTCCGCAGCCGCCGAACTGCCGCGGGTCGCCATCCTGACGCGGCCCGATGGCCGCAACGAGGCGCTGGCCGGCCGCCTGCTCGGCGCCGGCTGGACGCCCTGCATCCTTCCCGCCCTGGAAATCCAGGCCTTGCCGGCAACGGCCGGGGGACCGCCGCGCCCTTCCGACTACGACATGGTCGTGTTCGTCAGCGGCAATGCGGCCAGGCTGTACCTGGATCAGTGGGCCCATGTGGACGGGCCCGCTCCCTGGCCGGCTGGCGTCATCGCTGCCACCGTTGGGCCGGCCAGCGCCCACGCCTTGCGCCAGTCCGCCTGTTTTGGCGCGAATACAACAGTTCTGCATCCCCCCGAAAACGCTCCCAGCCACGATTCCGAGGCCCTCTGGGAGGTTTTGCAGGGATTGCCGCAACGCCCCCGCCGCGTACTGCTGGTGCGCGGCACGCAGGGCAGGGACTGGCTGGGCGACAAGCTCGAGGCGCACGGCGCGGCGGTGACCCGTCATGCGGCCTACCTGCGCCGCCCCGCGAACTGGGGCGCCGATCAACTCGCCAGCCTGCGGCAATGGGCGGCCGCGGGCATTCCGGCCACCTGGCTGATCACCAGCGGCGAGGGCGCGGACGCGCTGCGGGCCGGTCTGGATGCTGCCGGCCTGGCTGACTGGTGGCCGCGGTGCCGCTTCGTGCTGACACATCCCTCCCTGGAACGCCGCGTGCCACAGGCCTGTCATGAAGGCGGGGCGCGGCCGATGGTAAAAATCTGCTTGCCCAACGACGAGTCGATATTCCAGGCTTTTGTTGCTGCTTGATTCGTTGCATCGGACTGACACCGAATACAATCGCGTCATGACAGACAAGACTCCCGCTACCGATCCGGTCGTTCCGACGGCCGCCCCGGGTGCAAGCGCGCCCGCGTCGGCCCCGGCCGATCCCGTCAAGGCCCGCGCGGCCAAGCGCGGCAGTGGCCCGCTGGTCCCCGCCCTCATCATTCTCATCCTGCTGGCAGCCGGCCTGGGTTACGCCCTCTGGATGCAGCGCACCCAGTTCGTATCCGCCGGCCGCGAGGTCGCCACGCGCCTCGAAACGCTGACCACCGACCTCGCGCAGGCCCGCAAGGACACGCGCGAGGCCCTGGCCCTGGCGCAAGCCCAGGCTGGCCGTGTCGGCGAGCTCGAAGACACCGTGCGTGAAACGCAAAGCCAGTACAACGCCCTGCAACTGGCCTGGCAGAACTTCAACGACAGCGCCAGCGACGAGCTGCTCGCCAACGATGTCGAGCGCCTCCTGACCATTGCGAACCAGCAGCTACGCCTGGTTGGCAACGTCTCCAATGCGATCGTGGCGCTGGAAACGGCGCAGTCGCGCCTGGCGCGCGCCGACCGCCCGCGCTTCTCCAGCCTGCAGCAATCCATCAACGGCGACCTGGACCGCCTGCGCGCCGTGTCCACCGTGGATATTCCCGCCCAGTCGGCCCGCATCGACCGCTTGGTGGCGCTGATCGGCAAGGCGCCCCTGCTGGTGCCGGACGCCGCCGCGCCGGGCGTGGCGCCTGCC
>NZ_DATCUY010000306.1:0-3636 GCF_036567245.1 Achromobacter sp.
CGCGCACAGGGCCGGGAATCTGCGTGCCGCTGCGAACAAGTTAGCGGCGCATGCACTGAAACCAGTGTCCAGCCTGCGCCCATTCGAAGTAACCCGGATTTCGAAGAACTACTTTCCATGGTTGGGATAATGACGGCCTTCTTACCAGCTACTCTCTTTGGAAACCTGCGTTAACACGTTGATATCAAATGCGAATTAAGGCTCGCAAAATACCGGACGGGCCAGGGATATTCTCCTGCGGGGTCCTGAAGACCAACAAGAGTTGTTGGTTGGCCCGCACAATTCTGATGCAGAAACGCGACACTATCGGCTTTGGCTCGCGGACCGTCCGTGCTGGACAAAAAAAAGCCCCTCGGCGTCGGGAGGGGCTTTTTCCTTTGCCAGCCGGGTGGCTTAGCGGCCTTGAGGCGGGTAATCCAGTTCGCCAAAGGAGTACTCGCCGCGGGCCTTGGCCTCGGCCAATTCCTGGCGGACTTGTTCGCGGGTCTTGCCGGCGGTTTGCGACACGGCGGCCTTGGGCGGGTAGTCCAGTTCAGCCGAGGTCACCTGGCCGGCGGCCTTGGCGCTTTGCAGTTCCTGCTGGACTTGTTCACGCGACAGGCCGGTGCGCTCGGCGGCGACAGGCGGGTAGTCCAGTTCACCAAACGTGACCTGACCGGCGGCCTTGGCGGCCTGCAGTTCCTGTTGGACCTGTTCACGCGTCTTGCCATCGGCGTGAGCGGCGGACATACCCACCAGCGTTGCGGTAACCATGAGTGCGGTAGCTAGGGCTTTCATTGCGATGACTCCATCCTAAACCTTGCACATCGTCTTCTGCCAGGCTGGCAGGTGCGATATGACAATTTGATTGCTGGGACGAAGTATCTGGCGATTCAGGCCTAGTAAAAACCCTTATTTTGGGGAACATATTTGCACAGATGGGACAATTAAGCGTTGCAACCGCCAGAATCTGCGCATTTTCTGCACACACGGCGTCGGACCCAACAACCGCAAGCCTTGCCAGCATTCAGGCGCAAGCAAGGTAGGTAACGGAAGATGAGCGCGTCATGTGATGGATGCGCCGCTCAGCGTGGCGGGAATAGACATTTCTGCTGGCGGGACAATAATTCCATTTATCATACAAATCTGCCAGAAATGGAATTTTGAAATTCGAGGGCCCCATGGATATCCAGCTTAACGACATCGCTCTGTTTGTCGAAGTCGCCAAGCGCAAGAACTTCAGCCACGCCGCCGAAGCCTTGAATATTCCGACATCCACGCTCTCGCGCCGCGTCAGTGAACTGGAACGCAGCATCGGCATGCGGCTACTGAACCGCAGCACTCGCAAGATCGACCTGACCGAGGCCGGCGCCATCTATTTCGAGCGCTGTCGGCATATCGTGGAAGAAGCGCGCATCGCGCACGACCAGTTGCTGGACATGGCGGTGCAGCCCAAGGGACGCTTGCGCATCTCGCAGCCCACCAGCCTGGCGCAGTTGTTCCTGCCCGCCGTCATCAGCGAATTCCGCGAGCAGCATCCGGACATCGAGTGCGACTTCGATCTGAGCATGCGTCCGATCGACCCCATCAGCAATCCGTTCGACCTGATTCTGCGCTTCGGCCAGCAGCCGGACTCCAGCCTGATCTCGCGCAAGATCGTGCTGATGGCCCACCAGCTGTATGCCTCGCCCGAATACCTGGCGCGCCATGGCGAGCCTCGCGTACCGGCGGATCTCAGCCATCACGAATGCCTGCGTCCCACCATGCGCGAGGAGTCATCCTTCTGGATGCTGCATTCGGGCGACAAGGTGGAACGCGTGCAAGTGTCGGGGCGCCTGTCGGCCAACAACGTCGGCATGCTGGGACGTCTGGCCGGTCAAGGCCTGGGCATCACGCCGCTGCTGGTCTTCGACGCGATGGAGCGCGCCATCAAGCAGGCGGGTCTGGTGCGGGTGCTGCCGGAGTGGAGCCTGACTCCCCTGCCGCTCTTCGCGCTGCTACCTTCGCGCATGCTGCCGGCCAAGACCAAGGCGTTCCTGGACTTTATCCAGCCGCGCCTATCGGACGCGTAGCTCCTACGCGGTGGCGTCGGTTCCGTATTGACAGACGGTATAGAGCGGCGTGCCGGTGGCGGCGACCTTCGCGGAGCCGCCCAGGTCGGGCAGGTCGATGATGGCGGCCGCCTCGACCACATTGGCGCCCAAACGCTGCAGCAGCTTGATGGCGGCCAGCATGGTGCCGCCCGTGGCGATCAGGTCGTCCACCAGCAGGACGCGCTGGCCGGTGCGCACGGAATCCGTGTGCATTTCAACTGACGCGTTGCCGTACTCAAGCGAGTATTCCTCGGCCACCGTGCGGAACGGCAGCTTGCCCTTCTTGCGCACGGGCACGAAACCCAGGTTGAGCTCGTAAGCCAGCACGCTGCCCACGATGAATCCGCGCGCGTCCACGCCAGCCACGAGGTCCAGGCGCTGGCGCATGTAGCGGTAGACGAAGAGATCGATAAGCACCCGGAACGCGCGCGGATCCTGCAGCACGGGCGTGATGTCGCGAAATATGACACCGGGTTGGGGCCAGTCTGGAACGCTGCGGATGGTGCGCCGGATGTACTCGGCGTTGTCGGTCTGCATGGAAGACGGCCCTGAAGAATTGAAGCAAGGCGAACTATAACCTCGCAACCGCGCTTAAGCCAGGATTGCCGCCCCCGATGACAATTCACATTCCTGTAGCCGGCCGCCTTGCAAGACAAAGCGCCGATCGACCGCCCCCGGCGGCAAGGCTGCGTGGGTGGCAAGCACCACGGCGCGTCCCCCCACGGCGCCAGCCAAGTCGGTGAAGAATGCCGCCTCGGCCTCGCCATCCAGCCCTGCGGTCGGCTCGTCCAGCACAATCACTGCCGCGGGCGACAGCAGCGCGCGCGCCAGGCACAATCGGCGCGCCTGCCCGGCCGACAGCTGCGAACCCGTCTCGCCCGCCCAGGTATCCAGGCCATCGGGCAGGCCGCGCACAAAATCGCCCAGCCTCGCGGCATCCAGCGCGCGCCACAAGGCGGCGTCATCCGCGTCGGGATCGCCGATGAGCAGGTTGGTGCGCAAGGTTCCCAGGAATACCGGCGCGTCCTGCGAGAGCAGCGCGATGCGGCGGTGCCAATCGGCCTGCGCGCAAGCGCGCGCGTCGCAGCCGCCAAAACGCACCTGCCCCGCCTGCGGATCCTCCAGGCGCAAGAGCAAGTGCAACAAGGTCGATTTGCCCGCGCCGCTCGGCCCCACGATGGCGATCCGCTCACCCCGCGTCACACGCAGGCTGACGTCGTCCAGTACCAGCGGGCTCGCGGCCGCCCCTCGGGCGGGATAAGCAAAGCGCACGCCATCCAGCTCCAGCACGCCGCTGTCGGGCAAGGCGCGAGGCGCGGACGGGTCCTGCATGTCCGGCGCGCATTGCGTGACCTCGCGGATGCGCGCCGCCGCCGAGATGGCCGATCCCATGCGCGACGCTCCGCGCATGATGGGGCCGGCCACTTCAAAAATGCCAATGACCGCCAGCAACAGCCCGGCCAGCGCGGGGCCTTCTATCCGCCCCGCT
Organism: Achromobacter sp.; assembly: GCF_036567245.1. GTDB lineage: Bacteria > Pseudomonadota > Gammaproteobacteria > Burkholderiales > Burkholderiaceae_B > Achromobacter. The sequence continues at coordinate 3,562 of NZ_DATCUY010000306.1, forward strand.
TCCAGCGTATCCAGGCCGAACCAGAGCAAGGCCAGCACCGAGGCGCCGGCCGCGGCCTGCAGGAAGAACTGTCCG
>NZ_DATCUY010000307.1:0-1800 GCF_036567245.1 Achromobacter sp.
GCGCCGCCGCCGGTCGTCGTGATCACCGCGACCCGCGCCGGCTGGTCCGGGGCGCGCCGCGAACTTTCCGCGCGGGAATAGCGCGACGCCAGCGGCGCCAGCTCGAACAGCGTCTCCAGGTTGCGTACCCGCATGACGCCATAGGCTTTGAGGAACGCATCCACCGCGACGTCATTGCCCGCCATGGCGCCGGTGTGCGACTGCGCCAACGCATCGCCCTGTTCGGAGCGTCCCAGTTTGTAGGCGATCACGGGCTTGCCCGCGGCTCGCGCCCGGCTCAGCGCCCGGCCCAGGGTGGCGGCATCGCGCAAGGTCTCCAGGAACAGCAGGATGGCCTTGGTCTGCGGATCGTCCACCAGCGCATCGACCACTTCGCCCACCGTGATGTCGCTCTCGTTGCCGACGGAGACGGACTTGGCAAAGCCGAAGCCGCGCGCCGCCGCGCGGGACAGCAGCGATCCCATCATCGAGCCGCTTTGCGACACCATGCTGAGATCGCCCGCCAGCAGGGTATCCGCCTCGAATGCCGCGTTGACCGAGAGGATGCCGCCGGTATGCAGGTTGGCGGATCCGATGCTGTTGGGCCCCAGCAGGCGCAAACCCAGCGCGCGGGCTTGCGCTACCAGTGCGGCCTGGCGCGCCTGGCCTTCGGCGCCGGTCTCGCCGAAACCGTCGGAATAGACGGTAACGACCCGGGCGCCGGCCTGGGCGCATGGCTCCAGCACGGCCGCGACCTCGCTGCCCGGAATCATGACGAACACGTGGTCGACCGGCCCGGGCAGGCCCGCCAGGGACGGATAGGCTTTTTCGCCCAGGATTTCCGCACGCCCCGCGTTGATGGGATAGACCGCGCCGGCATAGCCGTGCTTGCGCATGAATCGCAGCGGCCGGGCGGTATTCTTGCGCGCGTCGCCGGAAGCGCCGACCAGGGCGATGGAACGAGGCGACAGTAGCGCTTCTGCAAAAGAGATGTCTGACATGGATGAGGCTGGTGTCATGGATGGACGGAGTGGAAAGGCGTCAGGGCCGGGGCATGTCGGCGGCCAGCCGCAGCGCGCGGACCGGCATGCCGTCCAGGCGCCAGACAGCATCGCGCAGCGCCAGGGCGCGCTCGCGGCCGAGCACCGGGCCGGAAAGTTCCTCGAACTTGTCATTCAGTTCGGCGTCGGAGAGCGGCGCTTCGGGATCGCCCTTGCGGTAGGGAGCATGGTGTTCCAGGGTCTGGCCGCCGGTGGTGGTGATGGAGACGCGGGCGGCCCGCATGCGCGGAAAGCCGGCAGTCAGCTCGGCATCGGCGCGCAGTTCCAGCTTTTGCATCAGCTGGCGCACTTGCGGGTCCTGCAGGCGCTGCGGCTCGAAGGCGTCCAGGCGTACCGAGCCGTGAACCAGGGCATGCGCCACCACATAAGGCAGGCTGAACTTGGCCTCGAAGGCCGTGGCGGGCGCGAAGTTGCCGGTTACGTCCAGGGCCGTCTGGTAGGCGTCCACGCGCAAGGATGCGATGTCGTCCGCGCGCACGCCGCGGGCCCGCAGCGCCAGCGCGCCGTCGATCGCCGCAAAGGTGTGGCCGCAGCAACCGTGGTTTTTCTGGGTGATCCGGAGGATGTTGTAGCGCTGACCCAGGCCGTCGATCGCCAGGTTCCAGTCGGGGTCTTGCGCCAGCGCGGCGCCGAAGCCGACCTCGCCTTCCAGGATGTCCGGCACGCCGGTGATGCCGTGGGCGGCCCCCTGCCCCGCCCGCACGCCGACGGCTGCCGCGTGTCCCGCATGCAGCGCCTTGCTCATGGCGTCGGAGCGGAA
>NZ_DATCUY010000308.1:0-4903 GCF_036567245.1 Achromobacter sp.
GACCTGCCCGACGCGCAGGCGCTGCCGCCCGTGCCCGAAGGCACGCCGCGCCGCGCTCCGAACGACGATGAAATCCGCGCGCGCTTTCTGGCGACCTCGCCAGACCGCAACGTCGCCCCCGTATCGCAGCGCCTGTGCGCCGAAAGCCCGCAAGTGCTCAATGACCGCTACCTGCTGCGCGTGCCCATCAACGCCGCCGCCATCGGCGCGCCTGGCCTGTGCCTCGAAGCCGGACTGGATACGCATGACCGCCACCCGCCCGGCCAGGACCTGGCCATCGCGCGCCGCTTCGGCTTTTCACACGCCGTGCTTGCCGGGCAGCCGCATTGCATGATGTACGCGGACCAGTGGCAAGCCAGCGCCGCCGCCATCCTGGATTGGCACCGCGGCCAGTTCGGCTGACGACCCCGCCTACCCACGACAACAACGACAACGACGCGCCACCGCGCCATCAGGAGACAACCATGTCCATTCCCCGCTCTATCCGCCCGGCCCTGATCGGCGCCGGCCTGCTGCTGGCCGCAAGCGCGCACGCAGCTGGCTGGCCTGAGAAGCCCGTGACCCTCATCGTGCCGTCCGCCGCGGGCGGCGCGGCCGACCTCACCGCGCGTACCCTGGCGCAATACCTGGGCGAGAAGACCGGCCAGACGGTAGTGGTCGAGGACCGCCCTGGCGCCGGCGGCATCGTCGGCACCAACGCCGCCAAGAACGCGGCGGCGGACGGCTACACCTTCCTGCTGTCCACCAACTCCACCCACTCGGCCAATCAGTTCCTCTACAAGAGTCTGCCCTACGACGCGCAAAAGGACTTCCGCCAGGTCGGCATGCTGGGCACCTTCGGCACGGTCGGCGTGGTGTCGCCCGACAGCCCGTACCGCACGGTGCCGGATCTGGTCGACTACGCCAAGAAGCATCCCGGACAGGTCTTCTTCGGCTACTACAGCTCGTCCTCGCAAGTGCCGTCCGAGCTCCTGAAGCAACGCGCCGGCATCGAGATCACCGGCGCGGCCTACAAGAACATCACCCAGATCATCACCGACCTGCGCGGCAAGCAGATCAACTTCGCCTTCGTCGACTACCTGACCGCGATGGGCCAGATCGACGGCAAGGGGCTGATCCCCATCGCCGTCACCGGCGCCCAGCCGCAGCCGGCCTGGCCCAGCGTGCCGACCATGACCACCTACTACCCGGATTTCGTCGTCGCCGGCTGGCTGGGCCTGTCGGCACCGGCTGGCACGCCGCCGGACATCGTGGAAAAGATGAACGCCCATATGCAGGCGGCGGTCAAGGACGAGGCCACCGCCAACAAGCTGCGCGCCCTGGGCCTGACGCCGGAATCCATGGACGTGGCGCGCTTCGATGCCTTCGTGAAGGAAGACACGGCGCGCTGGAAGGAATGGATCCGGATTTCGGGCATCCAACCCCAATAAAACCGCGGCCCTCCCTATATCTATATAGAGAGGGCCCCCGCAGCGCCTACAGCGGCAGGCGCTGCTCGTGTTTGATCTCGCGCAGCGCGACGATGGTGCGCGTCTGGCGTATGCCCGGCATATTGAACAGGAAGCGGTGCAGGAACCGGTCGTAGGCTTCCGGGCTTTCCACCAGGATTTTCAGCAGGAAGTCCGAATCCCCCGTGACCGCATAGCACTCCAGGATTTCGGGCGCGTCGCGCACCGAGCGCTCGAAGTTCTCGACCGTATTGGCGGAATGCCGCTCCAGGCTGATCTGCGCGAACATGCAGCCCAGCCCCACCTTGCTGCGGTCCACCTGGGCGCTATAACCCTGGATCACCCCGCTGGCCTCCATCGCTTTCACCCGCCGCCACACCGGCGCGGCCGACAGGCCCACCTTCTCTGAAAGCTGCTGCGCCGAGGCCCGGCCGTCCTCCTGCAAGGCCTTGAGGATGCCGATATCGGTCTTGTCCATCGCTTAGTCTCCTGGTTTTTGTAGTACACGAAACGTTCATTGCGAATTATAGGGATAGCACGATCCAAAAACGCAATAAACCTGATGGCTCGCGAACCTATCATGGTGCCGAAACCAGGAGTATTCACCATGGACGGTACCCCCGCCGCCGAACCCCAGCTGGACCTTGAGTACCAGCTCGCCGACAACCTCACCCGCAGCTCCGGCCGCATCTTTTTGACCGGCACCCAGGCGCTGGTGCGCATCATGCTGGCCCAGAGCCGGATGGACCGCGAGCGCGGCCTGAACACGGCCGGCTTCGTCTCGGGCTACCGCGGCTCGCCGCTGGGCGGCGTGGACATGGCCATGTGGAAGGCGCAGAAGGCGCTGGACGCCAACCAGATCACCTTCCTGCCCGCCATCAACGAAGACATGGCGGCCACCGCCGTCATGGGCACGCAGCAGGCCGGGGTGCGCGCCGACCGCAACGTCGATGGCGTCTACGCCATGTGGTACGGCAAGGGCCCCGGCGTGGATCGCGCCGGCGACGCGCTGCATCACGGCAACGCCGCGGGCGCATCGCGCAACGGCGGCGTGCTGGTGGTGGTGGGCGACGACCACACCGCCGTGTCGTCCTCGATTCCGCATTCCAGCGAGGCCTCGCTGATCGGTTGGCAGATGCCCATCGTGCATCCCGCCTCCATCGACGAATACGAAACCTTCGCGCTGTGGGGCTGGGCCCTGTCGCGCTACTCGGGCACCTGGGTCGCCTTCAAGGCCGTGTCCGAAACCATCGAATGCGGACATTCCTTCGTCCCCGCCCCCGCCCAGCGCTACGACATGCCGGCGGACCCGGACATGCCGCCCGAATCGCTCGAATACTCCGCGCGCGACTTCCTGTCGCTGGCGATCGAAACGCGCATGAACCTGCGCATGAAGGCCGTGGCCGCATTCGCGCGCCGCCACAGCATCGACCGCCTGGCCTGTCCGGCGCCCAAGGCCACCGTGGGCATCGTCACGGTCGGCAAGGCGCATCTGGACACCATGGAAGCGCTGTCGCGCCTGGGCGTGGACACCGTCACCGCCAACGCGCCGGTGCGCATCTACAAGCCCGGCCTGACCTGGCCGCTGGATGCGCAGCGCCTGCTGGAATTCGCTCGCGGCCTGTCTCACATCCTCGTAATCGAGGAAAAAGGCGCGGTGGTCGAAAGCCAGATCAAGGACCTGCTGTTCAACCTGCCGGAGCGCCCCTCGGTCATCGGCAAGAAAGGCTTCGACGGCGAAACGCTGGTGCCCTCGGCCGGCCAATTGCGCCCCTCCCTGCTGGCGCAGCCGCTGGCCAACTGGCTCAGCCGCGCCGCCGGACTGCCGCTGGCGGCCGACCTGTCCGCGTTCGCGTGCCAGGCGCCGCTGTCCAACGACGCCGACGGCATGCGCCGCCGCCCCTACTTCTGTTCGGGCTGCCCGCACAGCACCTCGACCAAGGTGCCGGAAGGCAGCCAGGCGCTGTCGGGCGTGGGCTGCCATTACATGGCCGCCTGGATGGACCGCGACACCGGCGGCCTGACACAAATGGGTGGCGAAGGCGTCGACTGGATCGGCCTGTCGCGCTACACCAAGATGCCGCACATCTTCCAGAACATGGGAGAAGGCACCTATTACCACTCCGGCTATCTCGCCATCCGCCAGGCGGTCGCGGCCAAGGCCAACATCACCTACAAGATCCTGTTCAACGACGCCACGGCCATGACGGGCGGCCAGCCCATCGACGGCCCGATCTCGGTGCCCAGCATCTGCCAGCAATTGCGCGGCGAGAACGTAACGCGCATTGTCGTCACCACGGACGAGCCCGAAAAATATCAGGGCATGGACCTGGGCGCCGGCATCAAGGTGCACCACCGCCGCGAACTGGACGCCCTGCAGCGCGAGCTGCGCGAGATCGCCGGCGTGACCGTGCTGATCCACGACCAGACCTGCGCCGCCGAAAAGCGCCGGCGCCGCAAGAAGAACCAGTTCCCCGACCCGGCACGCCGCATGCTGATCAACAGCGCCGTCTGCGAAGGCTGCGGCGACTGCGGCGTGCAGTCGAACTGCCTGTCGGTGGTGCCGCTGGAAACGCCCTATGGCCGCAAGCGCGCCATCGATCAATCCAGCTGCAACAAGGACTATTCCTGCGTCGAAGGCTTCTGCCCCAGCTTCGTGTCCGTGATGGGTGGCAAGCCCAAGAAGAGCGCCGCGCCCAAGGCCGACCAGGAACGCCTGCAGAAACTGATCGCGCAATTGCCTCTGCCGGCCATGCCGGCGCTGGACCATCCCTATCGCCTGCTGGTCGCCGGCATGGGCGGCACCGGCGTCATCACCATCGGCGCCATTGTGTCGATGGCCGCGCACCTGGAAGGCCTGTCCGCCGCCGTGCTCGACCTGACCGGCCTGGCGCAGAAAGGCGGCACGGTGGTCAGCCACATCCGCCTGGCGCCTCCCGGCGCGCCTGCCGGGCCCGTGCGCCTGGACTGGCAGCAGGCCGACGCCGCGATCCTGTGCGACCCGGTGGCCTCCGTGGCGCCCGACTCGCTGGGCGCGCTGCGCCACGGCCACACGCAGGTCACGGTCAACAGCTACGTGGCGCCAGTCTCAGACTTCACCCGCAATCCGGACGCCGCCATGCGGCCCGAAGCGCTGCTGGCCAAGATCCGCCACGCGGCGGGCGACGCCAACACCGCCGCGATCGATGCGCATGAAGCGGCGCTGGCCCTGTTCGGCGACAGCATCCTGTCCAATATGTTCATGCTGGGCTATGCCTGGCAGCGGGGCGGCGTGCCGCTGTCGCAAGCGGCCATCAACCGCGCCATCGAACTCAACGGCGTGGCCGTGGCGGCCAACCGGGCCGCGTTCGACAGCGGTCGCCTCGCGGCGCATCAGCCCGACGCGCTGGAAGGCGCGCTGCGGCCGCGCGCCCAGGTGGTGCAGCTGCACGTCCCGGAATCGTTCGAACGCGCCG
>NZ_DATCUY010000309.1:0-7417 GCF_036567245.1 Achromobacter sp.
GGCCGGGGCCGCGTCCGCGGGCGCCTGGCGCAACGGCGGCAAGGAAGGCAGTTCAACACGCACAGGCGCAGCCGAAGCTGGCGCCGCCGTCTGGGGCGCAACCTGCGGCGTCTCGTCTTCGGCCTGCGTCGACGCTGCGTATGCGGCGTGGTAAGCAGCAATCGAACGCGACGGCGCCGGGTAGCCGACCGGCGGCATGACGGGCGCGGACACCGAGGGACGCGCCGCCGTATCCGGGGCATCGAAACGTACGCTCGTCGGGATGCCGGCAGGCGTCTGCGGACGGAACTCAGCCGGCCGGGATTGCGCGAGATCCTGCCTGGGAGGGGCCTCTTGAGCCGCCTCGTCGAAGGCTCCTTCGACAGTGGCCAGCACCTCGACACCGCCATCGACGCTGCGATTCGACACGATCAACGCGTCCGGCCCCAGCACCTGCCGGACCTGACGCATCACATCGCGGCTGTTCGCTCCGAAAAATCGACTTATCTTCATGCCCCATTACCTCCACCGATCAGCGCGGTCACACGCACCATGCGCTCATCGGGTATTTCCGTATTCGACAACACGCCCAGCTGCGGCAAATGGTGCCGCAGGAAGCGCGACAAGGGCGCGCGCAAGACCGGCGACACCAGCAGCACCGGCGCGTTGCCCTGCGATTCCTGGCGTTCGACCGCGGCCTGCGCTTCGCGCAGCAAGGTATCGGCCAGGCCCGGCTCCAAGCCGCCGCTGGTCGTCATGGCCTGCGAAAGCACCCGCTCCAGCTTCACGTCCAGGCCGATCACGCGCAGCTCGCCCTCGCCCGGGAACCATTGCTGGGTGATGGCGCGGCCCAGCGAACGGCGCGTCAGCGCGATCAGTTCATTGATATCGGGCTGGCTGCCCGTGCCTGCAGCCAAGGCCGCCAGACGCGGGCCATGCTCGGACAAGGTGTCGATGATGGTGCGCATGTCGCGGATCGGCACCTCTTCCGACAGCAGGCCTTGCAGCACCTTCTGCAACGCCGTGAGCGACAGGGTCTTGGGCACCAGATCCTCGACCAGCTTGGGCGCGTCGCGGCCGATGCGGTCCAGCAGCTGCTGCACTTCCTGGCGGCCCAGCAGGTTGGAACCGTGGCGATGCATCAGGTGATTCAGGTGCGTCGCCACCACCGTGCCGGCATCGACCACCGTGTAGCCCGCTACCTGCGCCTGGTCGCGCAGGCTGCCGTCGATCCACAGCGCCGGCAGGCCGAAGGCGGGGTCGGTCGTGGGCGTGCCCTTGATCGGCATGGTCACGCCGCCCGGGTCGATCGCCAGCCATTGCCCCGGCATCGCCACGCCATGGCCGACTTCCACGCCGGACAGCAGGATGCGGTAGTCGTTGGGCTTGAGTTCCAGGTTGTCCCGGATATGCACGACTGGCGGCAGAAAGCCCACGTCCTGCGCGAACTTCTTGCGCAAGCTGCGGATGCGGTGCAGCAGTTCGCCGTTCTGGGCGTGGTCCACCAGCGGGATCAGGCGGTAGCCGACCTCCAGGCCCAGTTGGTCCACCATGGACACGTCATCCCAACTGGCCTCGGCCGCGGCGGCCTGCGCCTGGGTGATCGCCTGCGGCGGCACCTCCGCGGCTGCGGCCGCTGCCGCAGTCTGCCGCTTGTACAGCACCCAGCCGCCCCAACCCAGCGCGCCGGCCAGGGTCAGGAAGGCCACGTGCGGCATGTTGGGAATCAGGCCCATGATGCCGACGATGGCGGCCGTCAGGAACAGCACGCTGGGATTGGAGAACAGCTGGCTGAGGATCTGCTGGCCGATGTCCTGGTCGGTCGACACTCGCGACACCACCACGCCCGCCGCGGTGGAGATCACCAGCGCCGGAATCTGGGCCACCAGGCCGTCGCCGATGGTCAGCAGCGTGTAGACCCGGGCCGAATCGCCCATCGACATGTCGTGCTGGGCAACGCCCACGATCAGGCCGCCGATGATGTTGATCGCCATGATCAGCAGGCCGGCGATGGCATCGCCGCGCACGAATTTGCTGGCGCCGTCCATCGAGCCGAAGAAGTCGGATTCCTGCGAGACCTCCGCGCGGCGCTTGCGCGCCTCGTCTTCGCCGATCAGGCCGGCGTTCAGGTCCGCGTCGATCGCCATCTGCTTGCCCGGCATCGCGTCCAGGGTGAAGCGCGCGCCCACTTCCGCAATACGGCCGGCACCCTTGGTGATGACGATGAAGTTGATGATAGTCAGGATCACGAAGACGATGATCCCCACTGCGAAGTTGCCGCCGACCAGGAAGTGGCCGAAGGCCTCGATGACCTTGCCCGCCGCATCGGGACCGGTGTGGCCGTGCAGCAGGACCACGCGGGTGGAGGCGACGTTCAGCGACAGGCGCAACAGCGTGGCAAACAGCAGAACCGCGGGAAACGCCGCGAAATCCAGCGGTTTGCGCGTGAACATGGCGACCAGCAGGATCATCACGGACAACGCGATGTTGAAGGTGAACAGCAGGTCGAGCAGGAACGTGGGCAGGGGCAGGACCATCATGCCCAGCACCATCACGATCAGGATGGGTCCCGCCAGCAGCCGCGCATGCGAGGCCCCGCTACTCTTCAACATGGTGAGCAAAGCGCTCATTCCTTAAGCTCCTTGTGCTGCGGTTTTGGCTTGCGGGTCCAGCTCGGCCGGCACGGCCAGCTTGGTCGGGACCGTAGGTTCGGCGCCCCACCCGGCCCGCCAGGAGCGCAGCTGGAAGACCCACGCCAGCACTTCTGCCACCGCGGTGTAGAGTTCGGCCGGGATTTCCTGGCCGATCTCCACGTGTTGATGCAATGCGCGCGCCAACGGCGGCGCTTCCAATGTCGGAATGCGGTTTTCAGCCGCCAGTTCGCGGATCTTGGCCGCGATCAGGCCGGTACCCTTGGCCAGCACGCGCGGCGCGCCGCTCTTTTCCTCGTCGTACTTCAGGGCCACGGCGTAGTGCGTGGGATTGGTCACCACCACGTCCGCCTTCGGCACTTCGGACATCATGCGGCGCCGCGCCGCCTGGCGCTGCTGCTGCCGGATGCGCGCCTTCACGTGCGGGTCGCCTTCGCTTTCCTTGTGTTCCTGGCGCACGTCTTCCTTGGACATGCGCAGCTTCTTCAGGTGGCTCCAGATCTGCCACGGCACGTCCAGCATGACGATGACGATGAGCGAGGCCACGATGAAGGCGCAGCACATCGCCACCAGCGTCAGCGCCTTGACCAGCGCCGCGGACGGCGCCACGTGCATCAGGCTCAGCATGTCGTCGTGGTAGCGCCAGATGACCCAGACCGCCACGCCGCCCACCAGCAGGGCCTTGGCCAGCGCCTTGATCAGCTCCACCACCGTCTGCGACGAGAACATCCGTTTCAAGCCGGCCAACGGGCTGAGCTTGGAAAAATTGGCCTGCAGGGGTTTGCCCGAGATGACGATGCCGCCCAGCAGCACGCTGGACAGCACTGCGATGACAGCCAGCAGCCCGAAAACAGGCAGCAACACCAGCAAGGCCTGGCCGAACCCCTCGACCGCCCGCTCGACCATCACGCCGGGATCCGCGACGATGCGCTGATCGAAACCCAGGCCGTTGCGCAGCACGCCGGTCAGGGTGCGGTAGAGCGAACCACCGCCCGCCCAGATGGCGCCCACGCCCGCCGCCAGCATCATGAACGTCCCCAATTCCCGGGAACGCGCAATCTGCCCCTCCTCGCGCGCCTTTTCCAGGCGCCTGGGAGAGGCGGCTTCGGATTTTTCGAGGTCGCTTTCTTCGGCCATGCTCTGCGGTAATGTTGCGGCTCGCGGATTCTGGAATGACGAGCTGCCCGCCGAGATTCTAGGAGGCCCCCGGCTTCGGCGATATGCCAAGAAACGGGGGGAAAGCGGCGCTATTCCCGGATGCGTTCCAGGAGGCGCGTTCCAGGCCGGCCTGGAACGCCCCCTGCCCCGTGACGGCTGGCCGCGTCAGGCCCCTGCGGCAACCGCCAGACGGCCGGCCTCGCCCTCTCCCGCCACCGTCTGGAAGCGGTTGAAATCCAGGCCGATCCGCACCGCGCCCCAATGTTCCGACCCCAGATAGACCGGGATGGAAATGTCGTTGACGATTTCGCCCGTGTCGCGGGAGTAAGTCTGAAGCAACATGCCGCCGGTGTTGGTCGCCAGGCGCAAACCCACCGGATCGTCAAAAATGCGCTTGTTCCGCACCCGCGCGATATCCTGCTTCGGATCCCCGCTGGGCGTCTGGGAAAAACGGAGATTGTGAGCCGGCGCGTAACCCCTGCCATCCACCAGGATCGTGTAGATCCCGCCCGGCACGCCATCCAGCACGCTATCCAGCAATCGGGTCACCGATACATCGATCTGCCGGTCGTAGCTGGTGTGGTAGCGCGCGGGATCGCTGCCGGGAATGCGGCGGTAGTGCCGGTCGAACACATCGGCCCCGCGGTTTCTGGCATCTTCCAGCAGGCTGACAGCAGCGTCCCGGAAGGCTTCGACGGTCTCGGACAGGCCGTCAAAGGCGGTATTGCCGGTGCGCATGTCGGCCAGCACCTCCTGCACGCTTTCCGTCTGGCGGCGGATGCGGTCGATCTCGCCCGACATGCTGCCGACACGCTCCAGCACGTCGGCGCTCAGCGCGGCGATCCGCCCCACGTCCTCGCTCATGCCGTGATTGGTGGCGTCGACCTCGCCGATGGCCTGGACCACGTCGCCAACCTGCCGGTTCATACTGTCGAAGTCGCGCACGAATCGCTCGAAACCGGAGCATGTCCGGCCCAGCACTTCGCCGGATGTGTCGACATCCTCGCGCAGCGTGCCGGTCTGACGCTGGGTCGTTTCCACGAGTTCCAGCATCTCGGCGGTGTGCCGGCCGATATCGCTGGTGGCCGAGTTCACGCGCTCGGCCAAGCGCCCGACCTCGCTGGCCACTACTGCGAAGCCGCGCCCCGCATCTCCCGCCCTGGCCGCCTCCACCCCCGCGTTCAAGGCCAGGAGCTGAGTCTGCAAGGCAATCTCCTTGATCAGCTTGCTGATGTCGCCCACCGATTGGGCCCGGCCGGTCAACTGCCCGACCACCTCGCTGAACGACGCCATCTCGCGCGTCATGCGCTCCACCCGCGCCTTGACGTCGGACAGCTCGGCCAGCGCCTGCTGTGCCGCGTGCAGATTCTGCCCCGACACCTCGGCGATCTCGCGCGCATGGGTGGATGTCGATGCCGACAGGGCGGAGATTTGTGCGCCGCTGGCCGCGAGCGCGTCGGCGGCGCGCGCCTGCTCTTGCGCCAGGAGCGAACAATGGCCCGCCTGGAACTGCGTGCGCGCGGCATTCAGCGCGATTTCTATGCTGGATTGGCGGACGGTCATGATGCGGCTGCGTATGCGCGTCATGAAGCCGTATAGCGGCCAAACGGCCGGACTAAAGGATAAAGTGCGCTCCGACAGCGTCGCGTCGCCGCGATTGAGCCGCCGCAACAAGCTCCACATGCCTCCCAGACGGAATACGGATCTGGCCACGATCAACCTCCTTGTGCCGGCCCGGATCGCCTTCTATGGGCATCCGTTGCCTGACGCGCAATGCACGCCATGATTCACGCTGCACGGCCCCTATTTATTATTCTGGAGGGAAGTCTATCGATGAGGCGCGGTTTACGCCCCTAGGGAATACGTTCATGCGCCGGCTGCACCATCAGGAAGGGGCGCCGCCGGAGGGCAGGTCCGGCGGCGCGATTCCTGGCTAGAAGCCCAGGCTCGCCAGCAGGTCGTCGACCTGATCCTGGCTGGTCACTACGTCGGTCTTGCCCTGCGGGCTGATCTGCGGCCCGTTGAGCAGGCTGTTGGCCTCGTCCCGGCGCTCTTGCGGAACGTTGTCCAGCAGCACCTGCAGCAGTTCGCGTTCGATCGCGCCCACCACATCCATCATGCGCATGATGACCTGGCCCGTGAGGTCCTGGAAATCCTGCGCCATGATGATTTCCATCAATTGGGACTGTGTCTGCTGCGCCTGCTTCGGCACGTCCTGCAGGTACGCACGGGTGTCCTTCACCAGTTCGCGTGCCTCGGGCAGCTCCAGCGGCTGGTCGTACCATTGCTGCCAGCGCGCATCCAGCGCCTGCGCCGAACGCGACAGGCCATCCTGGATGGGGCCGGCCTGCTCGGTAGCGTTCAGCACGCGATTGGCCGCCTGTTCCGTCATCTGCGCCACGTAGCGCAGACGGTCGCGGGCGTCTGGAATGGCGTTGGCCGCGTCCTTGATGGCCTGATCCAGTCCCAGCTCGCGCATGCTGTCGCGCAGCATGCGCGTCAGCGACGCGATACGGTGGATCAGGTCGGGGGATTCGCCCGGGCTCTCATGTTCCGTCGTGCTCATGGCTCACCTCAACCCGCGATTTTCTCGAAGATCTTGTTGAGCTTCTCTTCCAGCGTTGCCGCCGTGAAAGGCTTGACCACATAACCGTTGGCGCCGGCCTGGGCCGCCGCCACGATGTTCTCCTTCTTGGCCTCGGCCGTCACCATCAGTACCGGCAGCGATGCCAGCGCCGCGTCGGCGCGGATCTGCTTGAGCATCTCCAGGCCATCGAGGTTGGGCATGTTCCAGTCCGACACCACGAACTGGAAGCCGCCATTGCGCAGCTTTTCCAGGCCGATGGCGCCGTCTTCGGCCTCATCCACGTTCTCGAAACCCAGCTCCTTGAGCAGGTTGCGGATGATCCGCCGCATGGTGGGGAAGTCATCCACCACCAGAATCTTCAGGCCCTTGTCTACCATCTTCTACTCCAGAAAAAATTTGCCTTGGACCGATCGGGGAGCTTTGCGCGTCAGACGCGGTGCCCGCGATCGCCCAGGCGAGTCAGAATGCGTTCGCTTATCGCCGACAACGAAACCACTTCATCCGCGGCGCCCAAGGCGATAGCTTCGCGCGGCATGCCGAAGACGACGCAGCTGGCTTCGTCCTGCGCAATCGTGTGGGCGCCAGCGCGGTGCATGGCCAGCATGCCGGCGGCGCCGTCCTTGCCCATGCCGGTCAGGATGACGCCGATAGCGTTCTTGCCAGCGGCGACCGCGGCCGAATTGAACAGCACGTCCACCGACGGGCGGTGGCGATTGACGGGTTCGCTGGCTTCGAGTTCGATCACATAGTTGGCGCCGCTGCGTCCCAGGCGCATATGCATGTCGCCGCCCGGCGCCAGGTACACGTGTCCCGGCAGTACGCGGTCGCCGTGCACGGCTTCGCGGACGGTCACCGCGCACAGTGCATCCAGGCGCTGCGCGAACGAGCGCGTGAAGCCCGCCGGCATATGCTGGGTAATCAGAATGGCCGGGCTGTCCGGCGGCAGCGGCTGCAGGACTTCGCGGATGGCTTCGGTGCCGCCCGTGGAAGCGCCAACGATGACCAGCTTTTCCGAGCTGGACAGCGGCCGGCGCAGCATGGG
>NZ_DATCUY010000310.1:0-1809 GCF_036567245.1 Achromobacter sp.
GCCCTGGTTCCACATGCGCCACGCCACCATGCCCAGCACGCCGGCGAAGATGATGGCCAGGGGCGCGTTAGGCAGGCGCCGCGCCGCCCACAGGCCCAGCGGCGACACCAGTATGCCGGTGACGGCCATGAAGCCCGCCGCGCGATAGCGGACCTGCCCCTTGCGCAGCCCCAGCACCGCGCCCAGCGCGGCGGACAGGCCCACTGCCAGCAAGGCGATAGGCGCCGCCTGCGACACCTGCAAGTGCAGGCCGAAGACCAGCAGCGGCACCGCCATGATGGCGCCGCCCGCGCCGGTCAGCCCGAGTATCAGGCCCACGCACGCCCCCAACGCCGCGCTGACAGCCAACACCGTATCGATCATGGCGGGCGCTCAGTTACCCAGCGGGCGCGCCAGCCATTCACGGCCCTTGAGCATGCCGTTCCAGTAGATCCAGGGCAGCAAGGTTGCCTTGAGGAACCAGGCACTCTTGCGCGGCACGGTCGGGTCCAGCGGGAAGGTGGGCAGCAGCTTGCCGCCATAGCCGAACTCGGCCAGCACGATGCGGCCGCGCTCCACCGTCAGCGGGCAGGAGCCGTAGCCGTCGTACTTGACCGGCATGGCGTGGCCTTCGCGCAGCGCCAGCAGGTTCTCCGCCACCGTGACGATCTGCTTGCGCGCGGCCGCGGCGGTCTTGGCATTGCTGGTGCAGATGCCGTCGCCCAGCCCGAACACGTTGCCATGGCGCACGTGCAAAAGCGTTGCGGGATCCACTTCGCACCAGCCGGTGGCATCCGCCAGCGGGCTGTTCTTCAGGAAGTCATGCGGGACCTGCGGCGGCACCGCGTGCAGCATGTCGAAGGACTTCTCGACCCGCGTCACCGCGCCGTCGGCGTTCTTGAGGTCGAACCAGGCCTTGCGCGCCGCGCCGTCCACCGCCACCAGCGCCGAATTGAAGGCCAGCGCAATGCCGTAGTTTTCGACGTAGCGCATCAGCGGCGGCACGAAAGTCGGTACGCCGAACAGCGCCGCGCCCGCCAGGTCGAATTCGACCTCGATGCGGTCCAGCACGCCCGTGCGCTTCCAGTGGTCGCAGGCCAGGTACATGGCTTTCTGCGGTGCGCCTGCGCATTTGATGGGCATGGCCGGCTGCGTGAACAGCGCCCGCCCGCCCTTCAATCCGCGCACCAGTTCCCAGGTATAGGGCGCCAGGTCGTAGCGGTAGTTGGAGCTGACGCCGTTCTTGCCCAGCGTGTCGGCCAGACCCTCGACCTTGTCCCACGCCAGGCGCAGGCCGGGGCAGACGATCAATTGCTGATAGCTCACGGCGCTGCCGTCAGTCAGCAGCACGCGGTTGGCTTCTGGCTCGAAGCCTGCTGCGGCGGCCTGCAGCCAGGTGGCGCGTTTGGGCATGACGGCGCGGGTCGGACGCACGGTCTTGGCAATGTCGAAGGCCCCGCCCCCCACCAGCGTCCAGGCGGGCTGGTAGTAATGCTTGTCGCTGGGTTCGATGACCCCGATCCGCAAGTCCGGACGGCGGCGCAGCAGGCTGGCCGTGACGCCTATGCCCGCCGATCCGCCGCCCACCACCACCACATCGAAATCGCGCTGCGCCTCTGCTGTCGGCATGCTTGTCTCCTCGCCGGTCTACCGGCTTTTGAATTTTTCCAGCACTGAAAATATCGCCATGCCTGCCACCATGGCGGCCACGAAAATCAACGCCTCGGGGACGCCGGCAGACGCGGCCACCAGCGCCGGTCCCGGGCAGAAACCGGCCAACCCCCAGCCCGCGCCGAACGCCAGGCTGCCCACGGCCAGGCGCAAGTCCAC
>NZ_DATCUY010000311.1:0-8977 GCF_036567245.1 Achromobacter sp.
AGCGAGTGCTGCTGGCCAACAAGGAAGCGCTGGTGGCGGCCGGCTCGCTCTTCATGCAGGCCATTCGCGATAACGGCGCCGAACTGCTGCCTATCGACAGCGAACATAATGCTATTTTCCAATGCCTGCCCCACGGCGGGCGCGCCGTTGCGCCTGAAAGCCCGGCCCCTGGCGTGCGCCGCCTGCTGTTGACCGCTTCCGGCGGTCCTTTCCGCGGGCGTGATCTGGAAGACCTGCACGAAGTGACCCCGGCCCAGGCCTGCGCCCACCCCAACTGGAGCATGGGCCGCAAGATTTCGGTGGACTCCGCCACCATGCTCAACAAGGGTCTCGAAGTGATCGAGGCGCATTGGCTGTTCGCCATGCCCGCCAGCCGCATCGAAGTGGTGGTGCACCCCCAAAGCGTGGTGCATTCCATGGTCGAGTACGACGACGGTTCCGTGCTGGCGCAGCTCGGCCAGCCCGACATGCGCACCCCCATCGCTTATGGCCTGGGCTTTCCCGAACGCCTGGACAGCGGCGTCGGTCCGCTGGATCTGACGCGCCTGGGGCGGCTGGACTTCGAAAAGCCCGATCTGGCTCGGTTTCCGTGCCTGGCGCATTCCTTCGCGGCGCTGCGAGCCGGGCAGGGGGCTTGCGTGACCCTGAATGCCGCCAACGAGATCGCCGTGGAGGCTTTCCTGAGCGGCCGCCTGCCGTACACCTGGATTCCGCGGGTTATCGAGGCTTCCCTGGAGTGGCAGGCGCGGCAAGCATCTGTTACGCTCAACAGTCTTGACGACGTGCTCGCGCTTGACTCTGACGCGCGCGTCTTCGCGGGCAGCCTGGGCCTGGCCTGATGCAGGCCATCGTCCGCCGGCCTCTGATTTTCTAGATTTCTCCGACCCTGATGCTTTTCACCCTGTTGGCCTTTGCGGTTGCGCTTGGCTCCCTGATCATCTTCCATGAACTGGGGCACTATTGGGTGGCCCGCCTGTGCGGCGTCAAGGTGTTGCGCTTTTCGGTGGGCTTCGGCAAGGTCATCCTGCGCCGCACCGACCGCCACGGCACGGAATGGGCCGTCTCGGCCCTGCCGCTGGGCGGCTACGTCAAGATGCAGGACGATCCGCCCGCTGGCGCGAGCCCGGCGGAAGTGGCAGGGGCCTTCAACAGCAAGCCGGTGGGCCAGCGCATTGCCATCGTCGCCGCCGGTCCCATTTTCAACCTGATACTCGCGGTCTTCCTGTACGCCGGCCTGAACATGGCCGGCACCGAGGAGCCCGTGGCCGTCATTGCCCAGCCCGCCGCCGGCACGCCGGCGGCGCAAGCGGGCCTGCTCTCCGGCGACCACATCCTTGCCATCGATGGGGAAGAGGTCGCCTCCTGGTCCGACGCGCGCTGGCGCCTGATGGACGTCATGGCCACCGGCGGCAGCGCCCGGATCGAGGTCAAAACGCCTGCGGGCGCGGTGCAGCAGCGCGAACTGGTGCTGCCATCCAACACCATGGATCCGGCCGGTGGCGACCCCTTGGCCGCGGCCGGGGTGCGGTTGGCCCAGCCTAAGCCTGCGGTGCGCGTGGTCAACGACGGCGGAGAAGGGCAGGCGGCTGGCCTGCGCGCTGGCGACCTGGTCCTGGCCGTGAATGGCGTAGCCACGCCGGACACCGGGGCCCTGGTCCGGCAGATCCAGGAAAGCGCCGGCAAGACGCTGGCGCTTACGCTGGCGCGCGACGGCGCCAATATTTCCCTGAACGTCACCCCACGCGCCGAGACCGTCAACGGCCAGCAAATCGGCCGGCTGGGAGTCCAGCTGGGCGGCGACATTCCCATGGTGACCGTGCGCTACGGCGTGTTCGAGAGCCTGTGGAAAGGCGCGGTCCGCACCTGGGACACCGCCTGGTTCTCGCTGCGCATGATGGGCCGCATGGTCACGGGCGACGTTTCCTGGCGCAATGTCAGCGGTCCCGTAACCATCGCCGATTACGCCGGCCAGACCGCCAGAATCGGAATTGTTGCGTATATCGCCTATATCGCCTTGATCAGCATCAGTCTCGGCGTACTAAATTTGCTGCCTATTCCCATGCTGGACGGTGGCCATCTGCTGTACTATCTCGTCGAAATTGTGCGGGGTAGCCCGCCGCCAGCAAGGTGGATCGATATCGGACAGCGCGCCGGCATAGGTTTATTGGCAAGCCTGATGGGGCTTGCGCTGTTCAATGATTTCACGCGTTTGTTCACTTGAACGCGATTTAGCATAAAATCCCCCGCCATTTGCACGACCGAGGATACTCAAGGATGTCTTTTCGCCGGATGTTTCATCACAAAAAGGGTGTACTGCCGGGTTTGATCGCCGCACTGCTGGTACCGGCCATCGCCCACGCCTTCGACCCTTTTGTCGTGCGGGATATCCGCGTAGAGGGTATTCAACGAACTGACGCCGGCACGGTCTTCGGCTATCTCCCCGTTAAAGTGGGCGAGAAGTTCACCGAAGAAGAAGCGACCGAAGCCATCCGCCGCTTGTACGGCACCGGCTTTTTCACCGACGTGCAGATCCAGACGGACAACAACGTCGTCGTGGTGGTCGTGCAGGAACGCCCCACGATCGCGTCGGTGAACTTCAACGGCATGCGCGAGTTCGACTCCAAGGCGATTACCACCTCGCTTGCGCAAGTGGGCTTCGCCGAAGGCCGCATCTTCGACCGCTCCATGCTCGAGCGCGCCGAATACGAACTGAAGCAGCAGTACCTGTCCAAGGGCAAGTACGGCATCGAAGTGACTTCCACCGTGACCCCGCTGCCCCGCAACCGCGTGGGCGTGAGCTTCGACGTGTTCGAAGGCTCGGTCGCGCGCATCCAGGAAATCCGCTTCGTGGGCAACAAGGCTTTCTCCGAAAGCGATCTGCTCGACGAATTCAAGCTGACCACGCCGGGCTGGCTGACCTGGTACACCGATACCGACAAGTATTCGCGCGAAAAGCTCGAAGGCGACCTGGAGCGCCTGCGCTCGTTCTACCTGGATCAGGGCTATCTCGAATTCTCGGTCGAGCCGCCCCAGGTCACGATTTCGCCGGACCGCAAGGACATCCGCATCACGATTACCGTTCACGAAGGCGAGCCCTACAAGGTGCGCAGCGTGAAGCTGGCCGGCAATCTGCTGGGCCTGGACAAGGAAATCAACGCGCTGCTGGAAATCAAGCCGGAAGAAACGTTCTCGGCCGCCAAGGCCAACGGCTCGGCCAAGGCCATTACCGACTACCTGGGCGAACTGGGCTATGCGTTCGCCAACGTCAACCCGAACCCGCAGCTGGACCGCGCCAAGCATGAGGCCGACCTGACGTTCTACGTCGACCCCAGCCGCCGCGTGTACGTGCGTCGCATCCAGATCGGCGGCAATACCCGCACGCGCGACGAAGTCGTGCGCCGCGAAATGCGCCAGCAGGAAGCCGCCTGGTACGACGCCAAGGACATCAAGACCTCGCGCGACCGCGTCGACCGCCTGGGCTATTTCAGCGACGTCAACGTCAAGACCGATCCGGTTCCGGGCTCTCCCGACCAGGTCGACGTCAACGTGGACGTCAAGGAAAAGCCCACCGGCATGATCAACCTGGGCGTGGGTTACGGCTCGTCCGAAAAGGCCATTCTGTCGGCCGGTATCAGCGAAGACAACGTCTTCGGCAGTGGCACCAACCTGACCCTGCAGCTGAACACCAGCAAGACCAACCGCGCCATCGTGCTGTCGCACACCGATCCGTACTGGACCAAGGACGGCATCAGCCGCACCACGTCCGCCTACTATCGCGTGACCGAGCCCTGGAACAACAACGACGGCGACTACCGCGTCAAGGCCATGGGCCTGGGCATGAACTTCGGCGTGCCGATCTCGGAATACGACCGGATCATGCTGGGCGCCAACGTCGAACGCAACCAGATCGACCTGTTCAACAACTCGCCGGCGGCCTATGAGAAGTTCGTCAAAGACTACGGCGATGCGACCAACTCGGTGATCTTCACCACCGGCTGGACCAAGGACACGCGCGACAGCGGCCTGGCGCCGACCCGGGGCGGGTACACCCGCCTGAAGGCCGACCTGTCGACCATCGATCTGCAGTACACGATGTTGACGGCCCAGCAGCAGTACTTCGTGCCGCTGGGCGGCTCCTATACCCTGGCCTTGAACGGCATGGTCGATTGGGGGCAGGGCTACGGCAGCAAGGATTACCCCATCATCAAGAACGTCTATGCCGGCGGTATCGGCACGGTACGCGGTTACGAGGGCTCGTCCCTGGGGCCGCGCGATTCGAAGACGGGCGATTACCTGGGCGGCACGCGGCGCGTCGTCGCCAACGCGCAGCTCTATCTGCCGTTCCCGGGCGCGTCGAAGGACCGCACGCTGCGCTGGTTCATTTTCTCGGACGCTGGCCAGGTATCGGCGGGCAGTGGCCAGAGCTGCACCGGCGGCAAGCCTGGCAGCGAGGTCGAGGATCCCTGCGGCTGGAGGTTCTCGGCCGGTATCGGCCTGTCGTGGCAGTCGCCGATGGGGCCGTTGCAGTTGTCCTATGCCCGTCCGCTCAATTCGAAGACCGGCGACGACAAGCAGAGCTTCCAGTTCCAGATCGGAACGGGTTTCTAAGCGCGCCGTTACGCTTGAAAACAAGGGAGAGGGGCGCTCAGCCGGCTCCCTTGCTGTTTAGTGGCACAATACACACTTTGGCTTTGCCTTACTGGAAGGTGAGATTTTCATGATGTCTGATTCCGCACTTAAAACCTCGAATTCGCTGCGCGCCAAGCGCCGCGGCAAGCTGGGCGGTTCCATTGCCCTGGTAGGTGCGCTCATTCTCGGTTCGGCTGCTGCGATTCCCGCGCAGGCCCAAGGCACGAAGATCGGTTTCGTCAATACCGAGCGGATCCTGCGCGAGTCGGGTCCGGCCAAGGCAGCGCAAAGCAAGATCGAAGCCGAATTCAAGAAGCGCGACGATGAACTCCAGCGCCTGAACAACAGCCTGCGTTCGCAAGCCGAGAAGTTCGACAAGGACGCTCCTGTCCTGTCGGAGTCCGACCGCGTCAAGCGCCAGCGCGAACTGTCCAACCTGGATACCGACCTGCAGCGCAAGCGCCGCGAGTTCCAGGAAGACTTCAACCGCCGCCGCAACGAAGAGTTTTCGGGCATCGTGACGAAGGCCAATGACGCCATCAAGCGCATCGCCGAGCAGGAAAGCTACGACCTGATCATTCAGGACGCCGTGACGGTCAACCCGCGCATCGACATCACCGACAAGGTGATCCAGAGCCTGGGCAAGTAAGCAGCACCCGTCAAGCTATGCCGGTTTTACTGGATCTTGCCCGCGCGCCAACGCTGGAAACACTGTTGAGCGCCGCCAACACCCAGGGAATGGACTGGCGTATCAGCGCGGTTCCCGGTGCAGACCCCATGCGGGTCTGCGGCATCGGAACCTTGTCATCGGCCGGTCGGCAGGAAATTGCTTTCCTGGCCAACCCCCGCTACCAGAATCAGCTGGGCGCCACGCAAGCAGGGGCGGTCATCGTCTCGCCCGACGTGGCTCAGGCTCTGGAAGCCGAGGGCCACGCCCGGCCGCCGTTCGCGCTGGTTGTCTGTCAGCATCCCTACCTGCTGTACGCCCGCGTGGCGCAGTGGTTCGACGCCGCCAGGCGTCCCGCGCTGCCCGCGTCCACGCATCCCTCCGCGGTTGTCGCCGCTGACGCCGTCATCGAAGAGGGCGTGCGCATCGGTCCGAATTGCGTTGTCGAATCCGGCGCCCGCATCGGCCGCGATACCGTGCTCGGGCCTGGCTGCGTCATCGGCGCCGGTTCGTCCGTGGGACCTGGCAGCCGCCTGTATGCCCACGTCACCCTGTATGACGGGGTCAAGGTGGGCGCGCGCGCGATCATCCATAGCGGTGCCGTGCTGGGTGCGGACGGTTTCGGCTTTGCGCCGGACCCCTCGCTGGGCAAGGGCGCCTGGGGCAAGATTCCCCAGCTCGGCGGCGTGACCGTCGGTGACGACGTCGAAATCGGCGCCAACACCACCGTCGACCGCGGGGCGCTGGAGGATACAGTCCTGTCCGATGGCGTGAAGCTGGACAACCAGATCATGGTCGCGCATAACTGCAGGATCGGCGCGCATACCGCCGTCGCGGCTTGCGTAGGCGTGGCCGGCTCGACCACCATCGGCGAGCGCTGCACCATAGGCGGCGCGGCCATGCTGTCGGGGCACCTGACGCTGGCCGACGATGTGCATATTTCCGGGGGCACCGCGGTGACCTCCAGCATTTCGAAGCCTGGCCGCTATACCGGGGTCTTCCCGTACGCGGAACATGGCGAATGGCAGCGCAACGCCGCCGTGATACAACAGTTGGCGCAATTGCGCCGGCGCGTGCGGACGCTGGAAAAAGACTAGGGCGCATCGCCGCCACTGGCGCGTCCGCGCCGCACGATTACTTTACTTCGCAGGAAAGCATAGAAAAATGGAACTCGACATCAAGGGGATCATGGAGAGGCTGCCGCATCGTTATCCGATGCTGCTGATTGACCGCGTCGTCGAAATGGTGCCTGGCAAGTCCATCGTGGCCATCAAGAACGTCTCGATCAATGAACCGTTTTTCAACGGCCATTTTCCGCACCACCCGGTGATGCCGGGCGTGCTCATTGTGGAAGCCATGGCTCAGGCCTCCGCGTTGTTCTCGTTCACCGATGAGAACGGCGGCCTGAAGTGCGAAGGTGCCAAGACCGCGTATTACCTGGTTGGCATCGACGGCGCGCGTTTCCGCCGCCCCGTGGTGCCGGGCGACCAGCTGCGCATCGAGGTGGAAGCTGAACGCCTGAGCCGCAGCATCTGTAAGTACCAAGCGCGCGCGACGGTGGACGGCCAGGAAGTCGCCTCGGCCAAGCTGATGTGCGCGATTCGCAGCCTGGAAGAGTAAATGGCAGGAAACATTCACCCCACCGCCGTCGTTGATCCGGCGGCAAAGCTCGACCCGACCGTCGTCGTGGGGCCGTTCGCGACCATCGGTCCCAATGTGACCATCGGCGCAGGCACCGAGATCGGCCCGTACTGCATGGTGGACGGGGTGACGACCATCGGGCGCGACAACCGCTTCTACCGCTACTGCTCGGTCGGCGGCATGCCGCAGGACAAGAAGTACCAGGGCGAGCCTACCCGACTGGAAGTCGGCGACCGCAACACCTTCCGGGAATTCGTCACGCTCAACACGGGCACCGTGCAGGACGGCGGGGTTACCACGCTGGGCGACGACAACTGGATCATGGCGTACGTGCACGTGGCGCATGACTGCCACATTGGCAGCAACACCATCCTGGCCAATTCGGTGCAGCTGGGCGGCCACGTCCACGTCGGCGATTGGGCCATCGTGGGCGGCTTGACCGGCGTGCACCAGTTTTCGCGCATCGGCGCGCACAGCATGACGGGCGGCAACAGCTCCCTCATGCAGGACACGCCGCCTTTCGTGCTGGCTGCCGGAAATCCCTGCCGGCCGGTGGGTGTCAACGTCGAAGGCCTCAAGCGCCGCGGCTTTACGCCCGCCGATATCGCAGCGCTGCGCGACGCCTACAAGATCATCTACCGCAGGGGGTTGTCCCTGGACACGGCGCGCGCCGAACTGCGTGCGCGCCAGCAGGCGGAGCCCGAGGTCGCGCCGCATCTGCAGACCTTGCTCGACTTCCTGGACGTCGCAAGCCGCGGCATCATCCGCCCATGAACACACGGATCGGCATGGTGGCCGGCGAGCCTTCGGGCGACCTGCTGGCCGGTCGCATCATTGCCGGTCTGCAAGCGCGCGACGCCGGCATCCGCTGCGAGGGCATCGGTGGGCCGCAAATGCAGGCCCACGGCTTCGAAGCCTGGCATCCCATGCACGCCTTGACGGTGTTCGGCTATGTCGACGCGCTCAAGCGCCTGCCCAGCCTGCTCGGCACCTATCGGGACGTCAAACAGCGCTGGCTGGCGGAGCCGCCAGCCGTTTTCGTCGGCATCGATGCGCCGGACTTCAACCTGCGCCTGGAGCACCAGTTGCGCCAGGCGGGCACGCCCACTGTGCATTTCGTCGGGCCGTCGATCTGGGCCTGGCGCTATGAGCGCATCCACAAGATCCGCGAGTCGGTGTCGCACATGTTGGTGCTGTTCCCGTTCGAGGAAGAGATCTACCGCAAGGAAGGCATTCCGGTCACTTACGTGGGCCACCCGCTGGCCGGGGCCGTGCCCATGCAGCCGGACCGCGCCGCGGCGCGCGAGCGTCTGGGCATCGATCAGGACGCCCGCGTGCTGGCGATCCTGCCAGGCAGCCGTTCGTCCGAGATCCGCCTCTTGGCGCCGCGTTTCCTGCAGGCCGCCCAGATTCTGCTGAAGAAAGATCCGGCGTTGCAATGCGTGGTGCCCATGGTCAATGACCAGCGGCGCGCCGAGTTCCAGGCCATCCTGGCCCAGTACCCCGTGCCCGGACTGCGCTGCATCACCGCGAACGATCTGCACGGCGAGGGCGGAGAGCGCCAGGCGCCCGTGGCCTGGTCCGTCATGGAGGCCGCCACGGCGGTGCTGGTGGCCAGCGGCACCGCCACGCTGGAAACAGCGCTGTACAAGCGGCCCATGGTGATCTCCTACGTGTTGTCGCCCTGGATGCGCCGCATCATGGCCTGGAAATCCGGCCAGCAACGTCCGTACCTGCCTTGGGTAGGCTTGCCGAACGTGTTGCTGCGTGATTTCGCCGTGCCGGAACTGTTGCAGGACGATGCGACGCCCGAGAAGCTCGCGGAAGCGACGTGGACGTCCCTGACCGACGACGCGGGCCGGGCGCGTATCGAGGCCCGTTTTACCGCCCTGCATCAGGAGCTGCTGCGCGACACGCCTGCGCTGGCCGCTCAGGCGATCCTGGAGGTGGCAGGTGGAGCAGCCTGACCTGTTCGTGGCTCCCGAGCAGCCGGCCATGGTCACGGCGGGCGTCGACGAGGCGGGCCGCGGCCCGCTGGCC
>NZ_DATCUY010000312.1:0-4203 GCF_036567245.1 Achromobacter sp.
GAGCGGGCAGCGGCGCTGCGCTTGGATGCCGCTGCGCTGGCCTGCCGCGACAAGGCGGCGCGCGACGCGGGTTTGGCGCTTTCCTTCTTCAGGGCGGTGGTGGTGGCCTTGGCGCGCTTGGTCGACTTGGCATGTCCATCATGGGCCGCTACGCTGTCCTGCTTCGCCTTGCGCTTGGTCGCCGCGCTGGCCTTCTTCGGCGTGGGCAGCGCCACGCCTGCGCGGCGCGCCTTGGACAGGCCGATCGCGACGGCCTGCTTGGTGGAGCGCACGCCGTGCTTGCCTTCGCGCACGTGTTCGATTTCCTCGCGCACGAATTCTCCGGCCTGCGTGGAAGCGGATTTTCCTTGGCGTTTGTCGCGCGCCGCTCGTTCCAGGGTTTTTCGTTCAGGCATGACGACACCTCCTCGCTTGCATTGCGGGAACGCGTTGCGCCGCGCCGAGGCCGGTGCGACGGAACTCGTAACACCACTCTAGCGCCGTGGGCGTATGCTGTGTGTTCGAATGGATTGCCGGTCGTAAGCGCCGGAACACCGCCGCCAGGCCGACGATTCACGACTCACCCCCTTAGCGGAGACGAGCTATGTCGAATCATGTCTACAAGCAAATCGAACTGGTGGGCTCTTCCACCAAGTCCACCGACGACGCCATCGCCCAGGCCATAGCGCGCGCGTCCGATACGCTGCGCAACCTGGATTGGTTCGAAGTCACCGAAGTGCGCGGCCACATCAAGGACGGCAAGGTGGCGCACTGGCAAGTCGGCTTGAAGATAGGCATGCGGCTGGAAGGGAACGAGTGAGCCCGCTTGCTGCTCCTTTCTTGAGCACGCCTTCCAAGTGATTGTCGGATAAAGGTTTTTTGGGCTTGTTATCCGACTGTACAGAGGCTTGTCCACATTCGCTGGGGACAAGCCTGTCGCGCTTTCGTCTCCCGCCGCCCTCAGCCGTTGCGGCGTCGTCGATCCGCGGGAAGTGAGCGTTTCTTGAGCGGCCCCTTCAAGTGCTTGGCCTGTAAGGCTTTTTGCCGGCTGCCCTCATACTGTCCTCAGGCTTATCCACATTTGCCGGGGACAACCGGGGCGCTTCGATACGGTGTTTGAGCCATTCTTGACCACCCCTTGCAGGCGCTTGATATGCAAGGGGATTTCCGACCTGCCCTCATACTGTCCTCATGCTTTTCCACAGAACGCGGGGACAAATCCACATTGCCGCACGGCTGCGGCGCAAGTCCGCCGGTTCATCCCGATTTCAGTGGATAAGTGGGCAAAAAATCATCCAAACGGATGATTGCGCAGTTTTTGACCGGCCCTTGCAAGTGCTTGGCAGGACACGGCTTTTTCATTCTGCCCCAAGGCTGTCCTCAAGCTTCTCCACAGTTGGCGGGGATAAGTGTGAACCGCGGTGCAAAAAAAAAGCCCCCCGACGTATCGGGGGGCTGGATCGCCCGGAGGTAGACGGGCGATCTCTGCCGGCCGGGATGAGCCCGCGCCGGCAGCGGCGGCGATCAGGCGTTGAACTTCTTGATCCAGTCCACGTAGCGGTCCACCCAGCCTTGCAGGAATTTGCGGGTGCCTTCGTTGGTGATGTTGTACTGGTCGTCGACCAGGCCTTCCGTGTATTGCAGGAAGACTTCCGGCGTGGTCAGGGTGTTGGCGCCTTCGGCGGCCAGGATGTTGCGCAGGTGCTGCTGCATCAGGGCGGTGCCGGCGGCGCTGGGCGAAGTGCCGACGATGCCGACGGCCTTGCCGGTCCAGGAGTTCTGGCCCCAGGGACGCGAACCCCAGTCGATGGCGTTCTTGATGGCAGCCGGCACGGAGCGGTTGTGCTCGGGCGAAACGAACAGGATGCCCTGGGCGTCGGCGATCTGCTGCTTGAGCTTGGCGGCGGGGGCGGGCAGGTTGTTCTCGTTGTCCTGGTTGTAGAGCGGCACGTCGCCCAGGCTCACGTATTCGAACTTGAAGTCCGCGGGCACCAGCTTTTCCAGCGCGCGGGCCAGCCGCAGGTTGAACGAGGCAGCGCGCAGGCTTCCGACGAAAACGGCAATCTTGTAGGTGCTCATGGGGCGCAGGCTCCAAGGGTTGAACGGGAATCTCAGTGTAGACCTGTACGCAGGCACGCTCAATCACGATCGCGGATATGGTTATTCAGGATCATGACGCCCTGATGTCGGCTGCGCAGGCACCACCGTGGTGCGCAAGGGGCGCGCGATCACCATGATGGTGTGCTGCAAGGTGCGCGGACCTGCTGCGCCGCGCCGGGGTTCAGGAGCGGCGCTGCGGCCGAGGGGCGCGGGATTCCTGGCACACCGCTTGCTAGGGTCAATACTGCATAACAAGCTACACGCCGTTCCAGGAGTCCTGCCATGTCCCGTTCTTCCGTTCCCGCCCCGGTCACCATGCTGGTCACTCGGCACATAGCGCCCGAGCGCTATGGCGATTTCCTGTCCTGGATGCGCCAGGGCGAAATTCTTGCGGCAGGTTTCCCGGGGTTTCTTGGATCTGGTGTGCTGCAGCCCGCGGAAGGCGGAGACCAGTACCAGATCGTCCTGCGCTTTGCCGACGGGGCCAGCCTCGGGCGCTGGGAAAACTCTCTGCCGCGCCGCATGTGGCTGGAACGCGGCGCGGCGCTTGTACGTGCCAGCCACGAGCGCCGCGTCAGTGGCACCGACGACTGGTTCGCGCCCACGACCAGCGCGCCACCGCGCTGGAAGCAGGCCGTCAGCATCTGGCTGGCCTACTTTCCGGTGTTGCTGGCGTTCTCCGTACTGGCCAGCGAACCGCTGAGCCTCTTGCCCGTGTTCTGGCGGGTGCTGATCACCAGCGTAGCGTTGACGCCCGTCATGGTGTTCATATGCATGCCCCTGGTGGCGCGAATGCTGCAGCGCTGGCTGCGGGCGGGCTGAGGCAGGCATGCGCGGCCGGCTCAGGCCGCCCGCGCGCCGCGGGAGGAATACAGCCGGTGCAGCGTGATCTTGCGCACCGCCGCCTGGCTGCCCTGGATATGCGCGTTCAGCAGCGCAACCGAGCGTGCGGCGTCACCGGCCAGCGCCGCGTCGAGTATGGCCGCGTGCTCTTCGTAGGTCTTGCCGATGCGTTCGGGCAGCGTGAAGTCCAGGCGCCGCACGATGCGGATACGCTCAGTGGCTGCGCGGTGCACGCGCGCGATCTCGGGGTTGCCTGCGGCGGCCACCAGATCGATGTGAAAGCGCTCGTCCAGATCCGCCAGCCGCTCGTTGTCGCCGGAACGCTCGCTGGGGTCCACCAGCCAGATGTCGGCCAGCGGGCGCAGCGCGCGCAGGCGCTCGGTGGCGCTGGCCGACGCGCACAGCGACTGCACGGCGGCCGCTTCCAGCACGTTGCGCAACTCATAGAAATGGTCCAGCGCGTTGAAGTCCAGCGGCTTGACCAGCCAGCCATTGCGTTGCTTCACCTCCAGATAGCCTTCCCGCTCCAGGCGGAACAGAGCCTCTCGCACCGGCGTGCGGCTGACCTGCAGGCGGTCGGCGACTTCGGTCTCGGTAAAGCGGTCGCCCGGCGCCAGCCGGAAGTCCAGAATGTCCCGCTTCAGCGTGCCGTAGGCGGTGTCGGCGAGTGTGCGCGGTATGTCGATGACGGCGAAGGCGGTTCCCATGTGGTGGCCTCGGATCGGTGGTTAAAGAGGACGGAGGTGGGCAATGCCGGCCTGCTGCAGCGCGTGTGCGGCGCGCAGGCAATCGGCTTCGCGCCAAGGCGCGCCGATCAGCTGTACGCCCAGCGGCAGGTGGCCGTCCTGTCCGGCTTCGGGCCAGACTGGCGCGGCGCAGACCGGCAGGCCGATGCACGACACCGGCTGCGTCAGGATCCCCATGCTGGCGCGCGCCGGCAGCCGCTGGCCGGCCAGTGTCAGCCAGTCCGCGCCGATGGGTGTGGCAGGCACCGGCGTGGCGGGGGCGATCAGCACGTCGTAGTGTTCGAACAGCGCCAGCGCTTCGCGATAGACGCGGTAGCGGATGCGCTGCGCCTGCTGCGCCCAGGCGGCGGGCACGAGGCTGCCTGCGACCAGTCGGTCGCGCGACAGCGGTTCGTAGTAGTCGTAGTGCGTGACGAGCCTGCGGCGATGCAGGGCGCCGCCTTCCGCCGCCGTGATGACGAAGGCCGCCGCGCGCGCCTGGGCCGCGCCTTGCAGTTCGACCACAGCCGTGGCCTCCAGGGCGCGCGCCGCGATC
>NZ_DATCUY010000313.1:0-11954 GCF_036567245.1 Achromobacter sp.
CGCCACCGGCGCCAGCCGCACCCGCGGCGCGCACCGAAACGCGCCGCGCCAAGCCCACGCCCGCCAAGCGCACGAAAGCCCGCGCCCAGAACGAACCGCGCAAGCTCTTCGTTCTGGACACCAACGTGCTGCTGCATGACCCCAGTTCCCTGTTCCGCTTCGAAGAGCACGACATCTTCCTGCCGATGATGACGCTCGAAGAGCTGGACCATCAGAAGAAAGGCATGTCCGAAGTGGCACGCAACGCGCGCCAGGTCAGCCGTTCGCTGGACGCGCTGGTGCAGGACGCGAGCCAGCTCGACGAAGGGCTGGAGCTGACCAAGCTGGGCAACAAGGATGCCACCGGCCGCCTGATGTTCCAGACGACCGCCATCCACAGCACCCTGCCGTCCGACCTGCCCATGGGCAAGGCCGATAACCAGATCCTGGGCGTGGTGCGGGCCCTGCAGGAAAAGTACCCGCAGCGCGAAGTCGTGCTGGTGTCCAAGGACATCAACATGCGCCTGAAGGCGCGCGCGCTGGGCATGGCCGCTGAAGACTACTTCAACGATCACGTCATGGAGGACCCGGACCTGATGTACTCGGGCGTGATGCAGCTGCCCGAGGACTTCTGGAACAAGCACGGCAAGGACGTGGAATCCTGGCAACAGGGCGGCACCACGTTCTACCGCATCCACGGCCCGCTGTGTTCGCAGTTCGTGGTCAACCAGTTCGTCTACTTCGAAGGCCAGATGCCCCTGTACGCGCAAGTGCGCGAGGTCAGCGGCAAGATGGCGGTGCTGGCGACGCTGCGCGACTACACCCACGGCAAGAACAATGTCTGGGGCATCACCGCGCGCAACCGCGAGCAGAACTTCGCCATGAACCTGCTGATGAATCCGGAATGCGACTTCGTGTCGCTGCTGGGCCAGGCGGGCACGGGCAAGACGCTGCTGGCGCTGGCCGCGGGCATCACCCAGGTGCTGGAGACCAAGCGGTACACCGAAATCATCATGACCCGCGTCACGGTGCCGGTCGGCGAAGACATCGGTTTCCTGCCGGGTACGGAAGAAGAGAAGATGCTGCCCTGGATGGGCGCCCTGGAAGACAACCTGGACGTCCTGAACATGGGTGAAGGCGAAGGCAACGGGGACTGGGGACGCGCCGCCACCATGGACCTGATCCGTTCGCGCATCAAGGTCAAGTCCCTGAACTTCATGCGCGGCCGCACTTTTCTGAACAAGTACCTGATCATCGACGAGGCGCAGAACCTGACGCCCAAGCAGATGAAGACGCTGGTCACGCGCGCGGGCCCCGGCACCAAGGTGATCTGCCTGGGCAACATCGCCCAGATCGATACGCCCTACCTGACCGAAGGCAGTTCCGGCCTGACCTTCGTGGTCGACCGCTTCAAGGGCTGGCCGCACTCGGGGCATGTCACATTGCAGCGCGGCGAGCGTTCGCGCCTGGCCGACTACGCCGGGGACGTGCTGTAAACCCTTGCCACCAAAGAAAAAGCCCCTTGAGCGATCAAGGGGCTTTTTTTCGCCGATGGCGACAAATTACTTGTCGGCGGCATTGGTAATGGCACTGCCAGCCTTGGACATGTCCTTGCCCATGCCCGCGACGGTATTGCAACCGGCGAGGACAAAGCCGAACACGACGAAGGCGGTCAGCACGATCTTGCTGCGCATGCTGGCGCTCCTGAAGTGGTGAAAACGGGTCCGGGGCGTACTTTAAACGATCTGGACGCGGAGTTCACCCAGGCCTTCAACGCCGCCGGTGATCACGTCGCCTTGCAGCACGGCGCCCACGCCTTCGGGCGTGCCGGTGAAGATGATGTCGCCGGGTTGCAGTTCGAACAGGCCGGACAGATAGGAAATGCTCTCAGGAATGTTCCACAGCATCTGCGAGATGTCGCTGGACTGCTTGCGCTGGCCGTTCACATCCAGCCAGATGGCGCCCTTTTCCAGGGTGCCGACGACGCTGCGCGGATGGATCGGGCCCAGCGGCGCGGACAGGTCGAAGGCCTTGCCGATTTCCCAGGGACGGCCCTGCTTTTTCATTTCGCCTTGCAGGTCGCGGCGGGTCATGTCCAGGCCCAGCGCATAGCCCCACACGCAATCATTGGCCTGTTCCACCGGAATATCGCGGCCGCCCTTGCCCAGCACCACGACCAGTTCCATCTCGTAGTGCAGGTTGGACGTCTTTGGCGGATACGGCATCTTGCCGGTTTCGCCGTCGGCCACGCTCAGCACGGCGTCGGCAGGCTTGCAGAAGAAGAACGGATCTTCTCGGCCGGTGAAGCCCATTTCCTTGGCGTGTTCGGCGTAGTTGCGGCCGACGCAATAGACGCGGCGCACCGGGAACAGCGCGGCGCTACCGGCAACGGGAACCGCGACGGGCGGCTGGGGGGGCAATACGTAGTCCATGTTCACTCGACCTATGAAGAATACGTGGCCGGAATCCGGCAGAAGAATACAGCCAGGCCCGCGAGGCGCCCGCTACCGCGGGCAGCCCCTCTGGAGTCGGGCCGGACAGTGAAAAGTCATCCGCGAGTTTATCCCTTTCCGGGAGGCAAGGCGCGGTCCGGCACGTTCAGGTGAAAGTAGGAATTTCCCCGTCGTACACCACCAGGCGCTCGATGAAGCCGGCCATGTAGGCCTTCATTTCCTGGTGCGCCGGGGAGACTTGGTAGCGGTCATGCGCGGGACTGTCCGCGAACGCCGCCACCACGGCGTGGGTCAGGCCGTCCGAACGGTTGGCCTGATTGGGCCGGAAGGCGTATCCCGCCACCCCGTCGCATTCGGCCAGAATGCGCTGGCAATAGCCTTGGACGCGGTCATGGAAACGGGCATCAGCGGCGCTGGACAGTTGCAGCATTACGACATGCAAGAACATCAGGATTCCCTTTTTCTGCGGGTAAGCGCCAGCCAGGCCCGCGAGACCAGCCCCATGATGCCGTCGCGGAACAAGAGGACGCAAAGTACGAAGATCGCACCCTGGACGATGAGCACCCATGAGCCCAGCGGCGCCAGGTAGTTCTGCAGCGACACGAAGGTGAAGGCGCCCGCCAGCGGGCCGAACACCGTGCCGATGCCGCCCAGCAGCGCCATCAGCACCACTTCACCGTTGGCATGCCAGTGCACGTCCGTCAGCGATGCGACGCCGAACACCAGCACCTTCAGGCCGCCAGCCAGCCCGGCCACCGAAGCCGACAGCGTGAACGCCATCAGCTTGTAGCGCGAGGTGGAGTAGCCCAGCGAGCGGGCGCGCTGTTCGTTGTCGCGCACCGAACGGATCACTTCGCCGAAGGGCGAATTCAGCACGCGCAGCACGAAGGCATAGCCCAGCGCGAACACCGCCAGCGTGAAGTAATACATAGGCATCACGCCTTCCAGGTCGAAGATGCCGAACAGCTTGCCGCGCGGCACGCTCTGCAGGCCGTCCTCGCCGCCGGTGAAACCCGCCTGGACCGCGATGAAGTAGACCAGCTGCGACAGCGCCAGCGTGATCATGGCAAAGTAAATACCCTGGCGCCGGATGGCGATGGCGCCGAACGCCAGGCCCAGCAGGCCGCCCGTCAGCACCCCGGCCAGCAGGCCGAGTTCGGGCGTGGCGCTCAGCAGCTTCATCACGATGCCGGTGGCATAGGCGGCCGCGCCAAAGAACGCGGCATGGCCGAACGACAACAGGCCCACATAGCCCACCAGCAGATTGAAGGCCGCGGCGAACAGCGCGAAGCACAGCACCTTCATCAGGAAGGTCGGATAGATGAACCAGGGAGCGGCCACGGCGGCCAAGGCCAGCGCTGCCATCGCCACGCGCATGGCGCGGCGGCTCAACTGCACTGGCTCGCGCGTCGCCTCGGCGGCCAGCACGTTCTGCACCTGCAGGGGCTTGCCGAACAGGCCGGCGGGCTTGCACAGCAGCACCAGCACCATGATGATGAAGATCGCCAGGTTGGCGGCCTCGGGATAGAACACCTTGGTCAGGCCTTCGATGATGCCCAGCCCGAAGCCGCTGACGATGGCGCCCATGATGGAGCCCATGCCGCCGATCACCACCACCGCGAACACGACCACCACCAGGTTGGAGCCCATCATCGGGCTGACCTGGTAGATGGGCGCGGCGATCACGCCCGCCACCGACGCCAGCGCCACGCCCAGCGCGTAGGTCAGCGTGATGAGCAGCGGCACGTTGATGCCGAAGGAGCGCACCACCGTGGGGTTCTCGGTGGCCGCGCGCAGCATGGCGCCCACGCGGGTCTTCTCGATCAGCACCCAGACCGCCAGGCACAGCACCAGCGACACCGCCACCGCCCAGCCGCGGTACCAGGGCAGGAACATGAAGCCCAGGTTGACGCCGCCGGTCAGCGCCTTGGGGATCGTGTAGGGCAGCCCCGATACGCCGTAGGCCTGCCGTAAGCCGCCCTCGATCAGCAGCGCGATGCCGAAGGTCAGCAGCAGGCCGTACAGATGGTCCATGCGGTAGGTGCGCGAGATCAGCAGGCGCTCGACCACGACGGCGAACACGGCCATGATCAGCGGCACCAGCACCAGCGCGGCCCAGTAGTTCACGCCCAGGTAGTTCAGCAGCATCCAGGCCAGGAACGCGCCCGCGGTGTACTGCGCGCCATGGGCGAAGTTGATGATGTTCAACAGGCCGAAGATCACCGCCAGCCCGATCGAAAGCAGCGCGTAGAACGAGCCGTTGATCAGGCCGAGCAGCAACTGGCCGAATAGTGCCGTGGACGGCACGCCGAAAATTTCGAACACGTGGATTCTCCCCTCAGACACCCAGGCGGCGCTTGATCCGCTCGGGATCGTTGCGCGCTTCTTCCGCCGACAGCTGGTCGACCACGCAGCCGTGCTCCATGACGTAGTGGCGGTCGGCCACCTTGGTCGCGAAACGGAAGTTCTGCTCGACCAGCACGATGGTGAAGCCGCGCTCTTTCAAGGTGCGGATGGCCTGCCCGATCTGCTGCACAATGACGGGCGCCAGGCCTTCGGTGGGCTCGTCCAGCAGGATCAGCTGGGCGCCCGTGCGCAGGATGCGCGCGATCGCCAGCATCTGCTGTTCACCGCCGGACAGGTTGCCGCCGGAGCTGGCGCTGCGCTCGCGCAGGTTGGGAAACAGCGTGTAGATCTCGTCCAGCGACATGCCGCCGTCGGCCAGGCGCGGCGGCAGCAGCAGGTTCTCGGTCACGTCCAGGCTGCGGAACACGGCCCGTTCTTCCGGGCAATACACCACGCCCAGCCGTGGAATGCGGTGCGGCGCCATGCCCACGGTCTCGTGGCCGTTCAGGCGGATGGAGCCGCGGCGCTTGTCCATGATGCCCATGATGGCGCGCAGCGTGGTGGTCTTGCCCGCGCCGTTGCGGCCCAGGATGGTGACGAGTTCGCCGCGCCGCACTTCCATGTCCACGCCATGCAGCACGTGGGATTCGCCGTACCAGGCGTTGAGGTCCTTGATCTCCAGCATCTCAGTGCGCCTCCTCGTCCGAGCCCATGTATGCCGTGATGACGCGCTCGTCGGTCGACACGGTGGCGTAGTCGCCCTGGGCCAGCACCGCGCCGCGCGCCAACACCGTGATGGTGTCGGACAGGTCCGCCACCACCGACAGGTTGTGCTCGACCATCAGGATGCTGCGGTTAGCGGATGCGCGCCGGATCAGCGCGGCGATGCGGGTCACGTCCTCCTGGCCCAGGCCCGCCATGGGTTCGTCCAGCAGCATGATTTCCGGTTCCAGCGCCAGGGTCATGGCGATCTCCAGCGCGCGCTTGCGGCCGTAAGGCAGCAGCGCCGCCGTGGTGTCCGCCAGACCACTCAGGCCGACCGCGTCCAGCAGTTCCATGGCGCGGCCGTTCAGGCGGTCGATGCTGCTGCGATTGCGCCAGAAGCGCCAGCCGTCGCCGTGCTGGCGCATCAGCGCCACGCGCATGTTCTGCAGCGCCGTCAGGCCCAGGAACACGGCGGATATCTGGAACGAACGGACAATACCGAGCCGCGCGATCTGCTCGGGCGCCAGCGCCGTGATGTCGCGCCCGCGGTAGTGGATGACGCCCGCGTCGGGCGTGAGGAATTTGGTCAGCAGGTTGAAACAGGTAGTTTTGCCTGCGCCGTTGGGGCCGATCAAGGCATGGATGGAGCCTTCGCGCAGCGACAGGGAAACGCCATCGACGGCATTGAAACCGCCGAACCGCTTGATCAATCCCTGCGCGGACAGGACCGCTGGGGTGTTCATGGGCGCGCTCCTACATGCGGGCCAGCAGGCCGCCGTCGATCGCCAGGACGTGCCCGTTGACGAATGCAGCGCCCGGCGAGGCCAGGTAGACCACCGCCGGCGCGATGTCTTCCGGCGCGGCCCAGCGGCCAGCCGGCACTGCCGAGGCCAGGAAGGATTGGAACTGCGGATTGTCCTGCAGCCCCTGCGTGAAATCGGTGCGCACGAAGCCGGGCGCCAGCGCATTGCAGGTGATGCCGCTGGCGCCGTATTCGACCGCCAGCGCGCGGGCGAAGGCCGCGATCGCGCCCTTGGCGGTGGCGTAGGCGGCGATGTTGGGCATGGTGGCCTGCCCCGCCACGGACGACATCAGCACAATGCGGCCGAAGCCGCGCTTGCCCATGCCGGGCAGCACCGCCCGTGCGCAATGGAAGGCGCCGTTGACGTGCACGTTCTGCAAGGCCTGCCATTCGGCGGAACTCATTTCCACCACTGGCTTGCGGTTCTGGTTGCCCGCACTGCTGACCAGCACGTCGATCGCCAGTCCGGCGATCTCCAG
This sequence comes from Achromobacter sp., assembly GCF_036567245.1. Taxonomy (GTDB): domain Bacteria; phylum Pseudomonadota; class Gammaproteobacteria; order Burkholderiales; family Burkholderiaceae_B; genus Achromobacter. The sequence continues at coordinate 6,765 of NZ_DATCUY010000313.1, forward strand.
CTGCGCGACGGCATCGGCCACCGCCTTTTCATCGGCGACGTCGAAAGGCGCGCCATGGGCCTTGATGCCTTCGGCACCCAGGCGCTCGCAGGCAGCGGCGCAGGCCTCGCTGGATAGATCGTTGATTACCACCTGGGCGCCCGCCTGGCCCAATGCCCGCGCGATGGCATAACCCAGCCCCTTGGCCGCGCCAGTCACCAGCGCGACGCGCCCCGCCAGACCGAACGTGCGGTCCAGATAGTCGTGTTTCAAGCTTGTCTCCTTGGTCTTATATGTGCCGGATTTCTTGGCCCGGCCTGTGTCGCTGCATGCTCTCGTCAGGCGAAAACACGATTGACATAAATCTCAATATACGCGACTATTTTTAAACACTCAATAACAAGATTTTTTCTTTATCTCTCATAAAGAGTTCTGGTAGGAGACATCATGGCCCTGGAAACTCCCGGCTGCCCCGCAGCCAACGCCTTGCCGCCCCTGGCTTCACGCTTCCTCAAGGTTGCTGATCTGCCATGGAAGCCCACGCAAGTGGCAGGCATAGACATGAAGGTGCTGATGCAGGACAAGGAGACCGGCCTCCTGACCGCCCTGTTCCGCTGGCAGCCCGGCACCGAACTGCCCTTGCACGAGCATGTGGAGGTCGAGCAGACCTTCGTGCTGGAAGGCTCGATCGTCGACGCCGAAGGCGAAGTCTGCGCCGGCGACTACGTGTGGCGCCCGCGCGGCAACCAGCACGTGGCGCGCGCGCCCAACGGTGCCCTGGTGCTCAGCTTTTTCCTGAAACCCAATATGTTCATCGACGCCTACGCCGGCCAGACGCTGGAATAGGCCCCACGAGAAGACCCGGCGCGACCGTCCGGCACAGGGCGGCGCGCAAGAACGAAGCCCCCGAGGAGACATACCCATGAAGACCCGTTTGAAGAACAGCCTGGCCGCCTGCGTGCTGGGCGCCCTGTCCGTATCCGCCCAGGCGCAAGTGTCGGATGACGTCGTGAAGATAGGCGTGCTGGGCGACCAGTCCGGCATGATGGCCGACCTGTCCGGCAAGTTCGGCGTGGAAGCCGTGAAGATGGCCGTCGAGGATTTCGGCGGGAGCGTGCTGGGCAAGCCCATCGAAGTGATCTCGGCCGACCACCAGAACAAGGTCGACATCGGCGTGGCGACCGCGCGCCGCTGGTACGAGAACGACAAGGTGGACCTGATCCTGGACGTGCCCAACTCCGCAATCGCGCTGGCGGTGCAGGACCTGACCCGCCAGATGAAGCGCGTGGTGATCTTCACCAGCGCCGGCTCGGCCGACCTGACGGGCAAGGCCTGCTCGCCCAACGGCATGCACTGGACCTACGACACCTATGCCTACGCCACCGGCGTGGCCAACGGCGTCATGGAAGACGGCGGCAAGAGCTGGTACTTCATCACCTCCGACTACGCCTTCGGCCATTCGCTGGAGCGCGACGCCATGGTGGTGGTCAAGGCCAAGGGCGGCCAGGTCGTGGGCAGCGTGCGCCATCCCATCGCCAGCGCGGACTTCTCCTCGTTCCTGCTGCAGGCGCAAGCCTCCAAGGCGCAGGTGATCGGCCTGGCCAACGGCAGCGGCGACACCATCAACAGCATCAAGCAGGCGTTCGAGTTCGGCATCATGGGCAGCAAACAGCGCGTGGCCGCCCTCTTCATGAGCATCGTCGACGTGCGCAGCGTGGGACTGGAATACGCGCAGGGCTTGAACTTGGTGGAACCCTTCTACTGGGACCTGGACGACAAGTCGCGGCAATGGTCCGAGCGCTACTTCAAACGCACGGGCCGCATGCCGTCCATGGTCCAGGCCAGCAACTACAGCGCCACCATGCACTACCTGAACGCCATCAAGGCTGCCGGCACCGACGCTTCCGAGCCGGTACTCAAGAAGATGCATGAGACGCCCATCAACGACTTCATGACCGAAAACGGCCGCATCCGCGAGGACGGCCGCATCATGCGCGACCTCTATCTGTTCCAGGTCAAGAAGCCGTCGGAGTCCAAGCGCGACTGGGACTACTACAACCTGGTACGCAAGATTCCGGCCGAACAGGCCTTCCGCCCGCTCAAGGACGGCGCCTGCCCGCTGGTGAAATCGTGATGGACGGCGCGCTTGGACTGCTGGCAGGCAAGCGCGCCATTGTCACGGGGGGTGCCAACCCCCGCGGCATAGGCGCCGCCATCGTCGACCTTTTCATCGCGCAGGGTGCGACCGTCGCCGTGCTGGACCAGGCCTATCCGGACGGCGCCGAGGCAGCGCTGGCCGCTGGCCGCATCGACCTGCACTGCGACGTGTCACGCACCGCCTCCTGCGAGGCGGCGGTCACCCGCGCCAGGGATGCGCTCGGCGGCATCGACGTATTGGTCAACAATGCCGGCATCGTCGCCGCCACGCGCATCTGGGACCTGCCCGAGGACGAGTTCCGCCGCATGGTCGAAGTAAACCTGACCGGCACCTATAACGTCACGCACGCAGCGCTGCCCGAATTGCTGCAAAGCCCGCGGCGCCCGGCCATCGTCAACCTGGGTTCCACCGCCGCCCTGCGCGGCGGCGGCCTCCTGGGCGGTTCGCACTACGCCGCATCCAAGGGCGGCGTCATCAGCTTCACCAAGGCATTGGCCCGGGAACTCGGCCCGCGTGGCGTGCGTGCCAACTGCGTCGCCCCCGGCATTATCGAGACGGACATGACGCTGGGGAAATTCGGCGAAAATTGGGAACAAGAACTCAAACAGGGCATTCCGCTACAGCGCTTCGGCTCGCCCGCCGAAGTCGCCCAGGCCATACTTTTCCTGGCCTCGGACCTGTCCTCCTACTCAACCGGCATCGTGGTCGACGTCAATGGCGGCTTCCACATTCACTAGGCGCGCCCTCCCGCAATGAGCACTCCAGACCGCATGTTGTCCATCCTCGACCTCTTTCGCGACGACACCACCGCCGCGTTCCAGGAAGACGTCATGGCGCATCTGGATTGCTCGCGCGCCACGGCCTACCGCTACCTGAAGTCGCTGACCGAAAGCGGGCTGCTCGCGCCCACTTCGGGCGGCGCCTACGTGCTGGGATCGCGCATCATCGAGCTGGACCGCCATCTGCGCCAGCACGACCCGCTGATGCGCGCGGCGCGGGAGGTCATGCGCACCACCGGCGACGAGCTGCATGCCAATCTGATGCTGTGCAATTACTACGGCGACAAGGTCATGTGCGTGGACCGCTACTGGACCGACGATTCCATCGAATCCAGCTATGCGCGCGGCCGCCCCTACACCATGTTCCATGGCGCCACGGCCAAGCCCATCCTGGCCAACCTGCCGCCGTACCAGCTGCGTAATCTGATGCTGTGGCATGCGGCCGAAATCCGCGAAGCCGGGCTGGGCGAAGACTGGGATGAGTTTCGCGCCAATCTCAAGCGCCTGCGCGCCGCCGGCGTGTACGTGTCGCACGGCGAGGTCGATCGCGGGCTGATAGGCATAGGCTCGGCCATCTTCAGCCCGGAGCAGAAAGTGGTGGGCAGCCTGGTATTCATCGCGGCGGAAGCGCGCACCTCGACCGAGCGGCTGGAGATACTGCAGGCCCGTATCCAGGTCGCGGCCGCGCAGGTGTCGCGCAATCTGCAGGCCCCGCAAAGCAACGGCGCGGCGGCGATCGGCATCATGCCATCGCGGCCGCGCCGCATTAAAACACCTGCCAAGCGCAACGCCGGCCAGGTATAGAGCCCTGAAAGATCAGGCCTTGTTGTAGCGCTCGGCGCTGCGGACGATTTCCTCGTGCGCGGCGTCCAGGCCCTTCCAGCCCTTGACCTTGACCCACTTGCCCTTTTCCAGGTCCTTGTAGTGCTCGAAGAAGTGCTGGATGCGGGAGATGTCTTCCGCCGGCAGATCTTCGTAGGACTTGATGTTGCGGTACGGGGGGTACAGCTTTTCGATCGGCACGGCCAGCAGCTTGGCGTCGCCGCCCGATTCGTCGTCCATTTCCAGCACGCCGATGGCGCGGCAGCGCACGACCGCGCCGATCTGGATCGGGAACGGGGTCAGCACCAGCACGTCGGCGGGGTCGCCGTCTTCGGACAGGGTTTGCGGGATGTAGCCGTAATTGCACGGATAGTGCATGGCCGTCAGCATGAAGCGGTCAACGAAAATCGCGCCCGTGTCCTTGTCGACCTCGTACTTCACCGGGTCGGCGTTCATGGGGATTTCGATGATGACGTTGAAGTCTTCCGGCAGCTTCTTGCCAGGGGAGACGCGATCAAGACTCATGATTCAACCTTGTTGTGTGTCTGAAGGATTGTTCAAATCGAGCCGTCGTCCTTGAACGGCGGCTTGGTCGTCGGCACGGGCGCGGCGGCCGGCGCGGGCTTGGACCCTGCGGGCGTGGCCGGTGCGTACGTGGGCACGGGGTCATCGAAAGCCGCCGCCGGAATGGGGGCGCTATCGAAGTATTCGTCGATGTCGGAGGTGCCGCCAGCCAGCGGGGCGTCCTCGGGAGCCAGCGCCCGTTCGCGCTGCTCTTTGTTCACGCGGGCATCCGGATCCAGCACGTAGTCGGAGGCCGAGGCCGCCACGGCCGGCGGCAGCGCGGGGTAATCGCCGCCAAGCTCGGCGTCGCCGTCGGTATCGGACAGGCCTACCGCGTAACCGCCTTCGGCATCCACGCGATAAGGATCGGAACCAGTGTCCGCGGCAGGCAAGGCGGCGTCTGCCGCCAGCACCGGCAGCGCCATGCTGGCGGCCGTTGCCAGGCGCCAGTGGCGCACCGCGTCGGCCGGACGTTCCAGGCGGTCATACAGGCTGCCCAGCAGCGCGTGCGTGCGCGCGTCGCTGCGGCGGCTGAGGCTGCGCAGCAGATAGCGTTCGGCCTGGCCCCAGAGCTGGCCGTTCAGGCACAGCATGCCCAGCGCGGTAAGCAGGTCAGGATCAGTGGGACGCTGTTGCAACCAGGTCTCGGCGCGGGCCAGCCGGCGCGAAACCTGCTCGGCTTCGCAACGGGCGTAGGCCGCCACCAGCGCCGGATTGAATTTCACGGCAACCGCGGCTTCCAGCACGCGCGCGGCCTCGTTGGCTTCGCCGGCAGCCTCGAACGCGGCCGCGCCCGCCAGCGCGATTTCCGGCAGCAGCCGCTCCTCGGCCTTCAAGTCCTTCCAGATGGCGCGCCAGGCCTCGCTACCGCCAGCCGCTGCCGCGCGC
>NZ_DATCUY010000314.1:0-4039 GCF_036567245.1 Achromobacter sp.
GGTACGCCAGGCCGGTGCTGAAACCCACCGCGCCGGCGGCCAGGGCCTCGTCCAGCATGCGCTGCATGCTTTCCTGCTCTTCGGCCGTAGGCTGCGCCGCGGGGTCGCGCATGGCGGCCAGACGCAGGTTGGCATGCCCCACCAGCGCCGCCACGTTGATCATGGGCTGCTGCGCGCGCAGCTCGCTGAAGTAGGCCTGCATGTCGGCGAACAGGGGCGTTTCCCCCAGCAGGGCCAGGGCCGCGGCAGTGTTGCCCGGCAAGGGCGCGGGCGCGCCGCTCACGCCGCAATTGCCCACCACCACCGACGTGATGCCTTGGGTGGTCTTCCATTCCAGGCCCGGACGCTCCACGAACATCAGGTCGTCATGGCCGTGCACGTCGATGAAACCGGGAGCCACGATCTTGCCGCGCGCATCCACCCGGCGCGCGGCCGGCACGCCCGCCAGATCGCCGATCGCGGCAATGCGCTCGCCCGCCACGCCGACGTCGGCACGTCGCCGGGGGCCGCCCAGGCCGTCGATGACCCAGCCGCCTTCAATGATCAGATCCAGAGATTCCTGCCGCATGGTGCTCCCGCCTTGAGGGTCTTGCCGGGGCCTGCACTTGAATCAGCGGCCGCCGAAAGGGTCTAGTATCGTCCGCCCGATCAATCTGGGAAAATTGTTTTTATTGATCCATCTATCATGATTTGAAATGAATCGTCTGCCCAAGCACGTCACGCTCAAGCACCTGACCGCGTTTGTCGCGGTGGCCCAGGAATCCAGCTTCACGCACGCGGCCAAGCGCCTGTTCCAGACCCAGTCGTCCGTAACCAGCCTGGTGCGGCAACTGGAGGACGCGCTGGCCACGCAGCTGTTCGCGCGCACCAGCCGGCGCGTGCTGCTGACGGCGGCGGGCGAGGAGTTCCTGCCGCGCGTCTTGCGGCTGCTGGCGGATTTCGATGGCGTGATAGACGATGTGCAGCGCTACGGCGCGCTGGAGCGCGGACGCGTCGGCGTGGCGGCGGCGCCATCGGCCATCACGCAGATCATCGCGCCTGCCGCTGCGGCCTTTTCCGCCCGCTACCCGGCAGTGCGGCTGTATCTCAGCGACGACAACTCCGGCCGCATCCAGCGCAAGGTCGCCGCGCGCGAAGTGGATTTCGGCCTGACCAGCCGCTGGGCCGACGCGCCCGGCCTGCAGTTCGACGCCCTGCTGGAAGACCGCTTCGGCGTGCTGTACCGGGAAGACGATGCCAGTCTGCGTCCCGCGCGCGACGGCGCCATGCGCTGGTCGGACCTGGCCGGCCGCAAACTGGTGGGGGTGGTGGACGAGACCGGCATCATGGCGCTCTTGCGGGCCCGCGCCGACCTGCCGATAGAGGCCGGCGCGCCCTTCTACGAAGCCTCCAGCACCACCTCGCAGGCGGCGCTGGTCAAGGCAGGCCTGGGCGTGGCGCTATTGCCGGCATTGGCCGCGCAGCGGGTGATGGAGCCCGGCCTGGCCTACGCCCTGCTGGCCCGGCCCACGGTGGTGCGCACGGTCTGCCTCATCCGCCACAAGGAATACCCTTTGAGCCCCGCCGCGCAAGCCCTGATCCACGCCATCCACGACTACCTGCGCACCGCGCAACTGCCGGCCGGTTGCAAGCGCATGCCGGCCAAAGGCTTGAAAGCGTAAAAGCAGCGCGGCGCGATCAGGCCGCGCGCAGCTTCTCGTCCAAGGCCGCCAGCCCTGCCGCGAACACGTTGCGGCCCACGGCGTTCGCGACGTCGCTCAATTCCGCGCCCTCGACGCGGAAGTCCGCCCACCATTCCACCAGCGTCTGGCCGCCTTCGGTGACGGCATGCAGCGACACGCCGGCGATGTAATCGCGCATGGGCAGGTCGGTCTCGATGATGGAATAGCGCAGCGCCGTGCCCGGATCGTCCAGCATCAGCAATTGCTCGCGGACGAAGCCGGAAGGCTTGAGCGACAGGTGCCGCACGCTGCCCACGGCGTCGTGGCGGCCGCCCTCTTCCAGGCGACTGTCGGCGATGCCGGGATGCCAGGCGGCCAGTCCGTTGAAATCGCGGAAGCTGGCCCAGACCTGCTGTAGCGGCGCGTGGATGATGGCGCTGACGTATACGGTGTGCGGCATGCGGACTCCTGCGGGCGCGCGGCCCAGGGATAGAGGGAACGACGGAATCAGAACGTCAGGTTCTTGAACTCGCGGGTGGCCGCGGTCAGCGCCTGTTCTGTAGGCAGCCGCTCCATCGAGCTGGCGCCGTAGAAGCCATGGCAGTGCTTGCACGCGCGCAGCACGTGAGCCGCGTCTTCGGGCGTGGCAATCGGGCCGCCATGGCACAGCACAATGATATCCGGCCGCACTGCCTGCGCAGCCGCGGCGATGCGGTCTATGGCCGCCACGCAATCGTCCAGCGTCTGCGCGGTTTCCGCGCCGATGGCGCCGCCGGTGGTCAGGCCCATGTGGGCCACGATGATGTCGGCCCCGGCCTTCGTCATGGCCACGGCGTCGTCCTCGTTGAACACATAGGGCGTGGTCAACATGCCCTTCTTGTGCGCCAGGCGGATCATATCGACTTCCAGCGCGTAGCCCATGCCGGTCTCTTCCAGGTTGGCGCGGAAGGTGCCGTCGATCAGGCCCACCGTGGGGAAGTTCTGCACGCCGGCAAAGCCCTGCCGCTTGAGGTCGTCGAGGAACAGGTCGAAATCGCAGAACGGGTCGGTGCCGTTGACGCCGGCCAGCACCGGCGTCTTCTTCACCACCGGCAGGACTTCGCGCCCCATGTCCACCACGATCTCGTTGGCGTTGCCGTAGGCCAGCAGGCCAGCCAGCGAGCCGCGGCCCGCCATGCGGTAGCGGCCCGAGTTGTAGATCACGATCAGGTCGATGCCGCCCGCTTCCTCGCACTTGGCCGACAGGCCGGTGCCCGCACCGCCGCCGACGATGGGCGTGCGCGCGCGCACCATGGCGCGATACTTGTCCAGGAGTTCGTTGCGGTCAAAGCGCGGCATGGCGGCGGTCCTCAGTGTGTAGCGATTTCAAGAAATTGGTCGACCGCGGTCTGCGCGAACAGCGGGTCGTTGATGTGGCAAGGCACGCGCACCAGGCGGCGATCGGCGGTCTGCACCAGGTTCGCCTCCAAGGCCGCGTACAGGGCCGCGTCGGCCTCCGGGTCCCAGAACGCCTGGCCCGGCGCGTCCAGCGCGGACACGCCGCCTTCCGGGATCAGGAATCGCACCGGCCCCTGGCATTGGTTCAGCCTGGCGGCGATCCACTCGCCCTGGCGGGTATTTTCTTCCACGGTGGTGCGCATCAGCGTCACCTGCGGATTGTGCGGATAGAACTTGCGGCCACGGTAGCGTTCCGGCACGGTGTCCATGGCGCCAAAGTTCACCATGTCCAGCGCGCCGCAGGAGCCCACATAGGGCAAACCGGTGCGGGCTACGGCGCCGAAACGGTCCTCGGTGCAGGCCAGCACGCCGCCGAACAGGAAGTCGCAGACCTCGGTGGTGGTCAGGTCCAGCACGCCGCCCAGCAAATGGCTGTCCAGCAGTTTTTCCATCGACTGCCCGCCCGTGCCCGTGGCGTGGAATACCAGGCAGTCGTAGCGGGACTCCAGCAGCGGCGTCACCTGTTGCACGCAGGCAGTGGTAACGCCGAACATGGTGATGCCCACCGCAGGCCGGCCATCATCGGCCACAGCGCTGGCGGCCTGCTTGAAGGCGCCGCCGATCGCGCCGGCGGCATTGGCCAGCACCCGGCGCGAAATGCGGTTCAGGCCGGCCACGTCGGTCACGGAATACATCATGGCAATGTCCGACGGCCCGACATAGGGTGCGACATTGCCCGAGGCCATCGTCGACACCATCAGCTTGGGCGTGCCGATGGGCAGCGCGCGCATGGCCGGCGTGATCAGGGCGGTGCCGCCCGAACCGCCCAGGCCTAGCAGCGCGCCGATCTCGGCATTGGCGGCCGCGTAGCGTTCGAAGGCCAGCGCCATGGCCGCGATGGCCGTGCCCCGGTCGCCGGTGAAGACCGCGCCGGCGCCGCC
>NZ_DATCUY010000315.1:0-4620 GCF_036567245.1 Achromobacter sp.
GCTGGCGTGCGAGCTGGCCGCCGGCGCGCGCATCGCCTATGACAGTTCGCCCCGGCCGGGGCTGGAACATCACCTGCTGATGCTGGAAGGCGAGCTGGCCATCACCGTCGACGGGCAGGCGCATAGCCTGTCGCAGGGCGACTGCCTGCGCTACCAGCTGTTCGGCGCCAGCGAATTCTCAACCCCGCCGCATCGCGGCGCCCGCTACCTGCTCTTCATCGTCTGAGCCCACCATGTCCCATCCCAATCCCGAATTGATCCTTTTGTCGGCGGATGCCGCTGACGCCCTCGTGCCCGAGCTGGCCGAACTGCTGCGCGCCTGCGTGCAGGACGGCGCCAGCGTCAGCTTCGTCCTGCCGTATTCGTCCGAGGAGGCGCAGGCCTTTTGGCGCGCCAAGGTGCTGCCGGCGGTCGCTGGCGGCAAGTCGGCGCTGTGGGTGGCGCGGCAGGAGGGACGCATCGCGGGATCGGTGCAGCTGGATTGGGACACGCCGCCCAACCAGCCGCACCGCGCCGAAGTGCGCAAGCTGCTGGTGCATCCGGATTTCCGCCGTCGCGGCATCGCCCGGGCCTTGCTGGCCGAGACGGAAACCATGGCGCGGCGCCAGGGCCGCAGCCTGATCACGCTGGACACGCGCACGGGCGACAGCGCCGAGCCGCTCTACGCGTCGCAGGGCTATCAGACCGTGGGAGTGATACCGGGTTTCAGCCGCGATCCGCATGATGCCGCCAAGCTGGACGGCACCACCATCATGTACAAGCAGCTGTAGCCGACGCTGCCGCCGCGGGCGGCAGCAACCGGCCTCAGGCGAGGGGCTTGATGCCCACGCTGTACGGCGGGGCGTTGCCGCGCGCCGGGGCCTTGATCTTCAGCATCGAGCCGCCGGGAGTGAATTCGAATTCCTGGTACGGCACTTCGAACCACTGATGAAAACTGGTGCGGGAGAATTCCGGCACCCAGACCTTGGCGCGTTTGGGATCGCAGTGGAACTCGACCAGCGTGCGGTCTATGCCCAGCGGACGGGTATTGCCGATGCGGTAGCTGACTTTCAGCTCGGCGCGCTCGGTCGAGCCGGGGCGCCAGGCCAGGCCGATGGATTCCATGAATTTTTCGATCGCCTCGATACCGCGATGCATGACTGACTCCGAATGCGGGCGGGCGCAAGGCCCGAAAAAAGTGCCGTTTCCCGCGGCGCCGCGGAAAACACCCGAATTATCCGTCATTCCGGCCCCGGGCGTCTCCAGGCTTGCATCCCTTCAATCGGCGCCATTGAACAAAGCAAATGGACGGCCAGCAGCCAGGCCCGCACCATGGCAACCATGTCCTCTATAAGACCTGCGCGGCCTGCGCCGGTCCGGACCCGATATCCAAGGAGTCATCATGGCAAATTTCATACTGGCATTGGTCAACGCGGAACTGTCTCTTTTCGGCGTCGAAACGCCTGGCGCGGCGGAGCAGGCGCCGGCCGCGCCGCAGGCGGCAGACGCGCCGGCCTTCGATAGCGAGCACTACCGCAGCGCGCTGGGTTAAGGCCTGCGCAAGGTTCTGCGTAGTGTGGGGCCTGGCAGGCGCGGAACACACCGTTGCAGGAATAGGCAGGTTTCACGCAAGAACGAGCCTGTACGCGCAGGCTCGCGATTCTTACCATCTCTTCCAGGGTCGGGGCGGCGCGTTCATTGCGGATGCGCTGGCTCCGCCAGGCTGCCGGGCGTGTTGCCGGCGGTACACGCAAGGGAAGGGAATCGCATGAATACCGAAAAAATCTGGTTGGTCACGGACGCTTCCGCGGGGCTGGGTCTGGTCCTGGTGAAGATGTTGCTGGACATGGGCCACAAGGTGGCGGCGACGTCGCCGGATGGCGATGCGCTGCTGGACGCGGTGGGCGCCAAGCTGGAGGGGCAGTTCCTGCCCTTGACGGTGGATCTGGCTGACGAGCGCAGCGTGCAGCGCGCCGTGGATGCCACGGCAGCCGCCTTCGGAGGCCTGGACGTGGTGGTGAACAACGCCGGCCATGGCCTGCGGGGCGCGCTCGACAGCTTGCCGGACGAGGACCTGCGCGGCACGTTCGACATCAATGTGTTCGCCACGCTGAACGTGATTCGCGCGGCCCTGCCGCGCATGCGCGCGCAGCGCAGCGGGCATGTGTTCAATATTTCTTCCATCCTGGGCTTCGATGGCGGCCGCGCCGATTGGGGCGCCTACAGCGCCGCCAAGTTTGCCGTCAGCGGCCTGACCGAAGCGCTGGCAGCCGAGGCCGCGCCTTTCGGCATCCGGGTGTCGCTGGTGTACCCGGGAGCGTTGCGCGCACCCAGAAGGGCGGACGGCGAGCAGGCGCCCGAACTGGCGTCGCGCAATGCGCAGGCGCGCGACGCGGACGGCGATCCGGCCAAGATGGCGCGGGCGTTGATCAACGCCGCGCAGGCGCAGTACGCGCCGCTGCACCTGTTCCTGGGGCGCGACGCCTTCGATCAGGCGCGCGCCAAGATCCAGTCGGTGCAGCAGGAACTGGCGCGATGGCGCGAGATGTCGGTGTCCATCGGCTTCGTGGACGAAAGGCGTCTGGCGGCCTGATGGCCGGGCTCAGGCCGTCCAACCCTGGACGGCCTGGTAGGCGCCCAGCAGCCCCAGGCTCACCATGAAACAGCGCTTGAAAGCCTGCTGCGACATCTTGCCGCGCAGCCATGTGCCCAGCGCCATGCCGATCAGCGCGGGCAGCAGCATCAGCAGGGACGCGCCGGCGGCTTCGGGCGTATAGCCGCCATTGAGGCCCAGGCCGGCCGCCAGCGCCACGGTGGACACCGTGAATGAGATGCCCATGGCCTGGATCAGGCCATCTTTGCCCAGGTTCAAGGCCTGCAGATACGGCACCGCGGGGATCACGAACACGCCGGTGGCGGCGGTAATCACGCCGGTGACGGCGCCGACCGCGGCGCTCACCAGTCCTTCGTGGCGCTGCGGCGCCCTGGGCGGCGAGCCGAACAGGCCCCAGGCAGCGTAGGCCACCAGCGCCAAGCCCAGGCACACGCTGGCCCAGTGTCCCGAAGGCGGGCCCAGCCACAGCGCGCCGCCTATCGTGCCTGCGCAGATGCCCGCCTGCATGGCGCCGATGCGGCGCAGCATCCTGGGCAGGGTGGGCCATGGCTGCGCTTGCCAGAGATTGGTGATCAGGGACGGCACGATCAGCAGCGCCGCGGCCTGCGCCGGCGCCATGATCAGCGCCAGCATGGCCATGGAAATGGTGGGCAGGCCCAGGCCGACCACGCCCTTGACCACGCCGGCCAGGATGAACACGGCCACGGCCACCACAAGCAGCGCGGGCGTGTTGCCGGGGAACAGATCCGGAAGCATCATGCCGGCTCGCAGTGGGCGGTGAGGCCGGCGCGGGGGCGGCCGAACAAGGCGTAGGCGACGTCGTCCGTGCCTGCGCCGTCCTGGCGCGCCGCGCGCAGCAGCCATTGCCGTCCTTCGCAGAGGTCGGCGCGCAGGGACTCTCCGTACAGGGCCGGGCCGCCGAGCAGCGCGATGCCCAGCATCCGCTGCGCCGGCGCATGGCCGTCGCCTGCCGCGGCGCGCAGCCACTGCGCCATGGCGGCATAGTCGCCCACGGTCTGGGCTTCCAGCGCCAACGCGTATTTCTGCGCTGGCGTAGTGTGCGGGTCCAGGCTGCCGGCTTCGGCCATGCCTGAGCCATGCAGGGTCAAGGCCAGCAGCGCGAGGGCGGGCCAGTGAACGCGGGCGCGCCATGGTTTGAGGATTTTCATGGATTTTTCCCGGATTGAAGGGGCTGGGACTTCATTGTGGTCCCGCGCGTCCTTGAACCCATATCGGGATCTCGCGTAGCTATCCTATGGCTCAGCCTGAGGGTTGCCGTGCTACGCTTTTCGCATGCGATTCGACCTCACTGACCTGCGGTTATTCCTGAATGTGCAGGAAACCGGTTCCATCACGGCGGGGGCGCGGCGTTCCCACATGACGCTGGCGTCGGCGAGCGAACGCATTCGGGGCATGGAGGACACGCTGGGCGTGCCGCTGCTGCTGCGCGAGGCGCGCGGGGTCGAGCCCACCCCGGCGGGCCGCACGCTGGCGCACCATGCGCGCGTGGTGCTGGCGCAGATGGACCGCATGCGCGGCGAATTAGACCATTACGGACTGGGGCTGAAGGGGCATGTGCGCGTGCTGTGCAACACCACCGCGCTGAGCGAGTACCTGCCGCCGGTGCTGGGCGCTTTTCTCAAGGACCATCCGCGTGTCTCCGTGGACCTGGAAGAACGGCTGAGCCACGAAATCGCCGATGCGCTGCGCGCGGGGACGTGCGACATAGGCGTGCTGGCCGATACGGCCGATCTGCACGGCCTGCGTACGCAGACCTTCCGGCACGACCCATTGACGCTGATCGTGCCGCCGGACCATGCGCTGGCGGGCCGCGCGTCGGTGCTGCTGGCCGACGTGGCCGACCAGGAATTCGTGGGGCTGGTCGAAGGCAGCGCCTTGCAGGAGCACATCGCGCATCATGCGCGCCGCGGCGGCAAGGCCTTGTCGTACCGGGTGCGGCTGCGCAGCTTCGACGCGGTGTGCCGGATGGTGGGGCAAGGCGTGGGCATAGGCATCGTGCCGCGCGT
>NZ_DATCUY010000316.1:0-12079 GCF_036567245.1 Achromobacter sp.
TGCGCCTGCTGCGGCACCAAGGGCGCGAAATCGTCCTCGACCATGAGCATCAGGCGCGACATGGTCAGGCCATAGGCCCCGCACAGCTTGCCCAGCGCGCTGGCGGTGGGGCTGACCTCGGCGTTTTCCAGGCGGGACAAGGTAGCGCGGCTGAGGCCGGCGCGGCCGGCCAGCTCGTCCAGGGACCAGCCGCGCTCCTGGCGCAGCGCCTTGAGCCTGCCTGCGATGCGCCGGTCCAGATCGGCGTCGGATATCGTATTTTTTTCCATATAAGAGAATTTCTCTCAAATACGGAAAACCGTCAAGCTCCATGGGCTGACAGGAGCCGAAACCAGCGCATTGCGCGATTTCGGCACAATACGGGTCATGTACCTGGCCAAACCCCTGATGATGACCGCACTCTGCCTGAGCCTCTTGAGCGGCTGCGGCTTGCCGCCGCTGGACAACCGCAGCGAATCCCGCGCCCTGACTCCCGAGGCGTCGCAAGATACCGCCCTGGGCCGGGCCATCGCGCCACTGGCCGCCGCACATCCCGGCCAGTCCGGCATCCACCCCCTGCCTGACGCCTACGATGCCTTCGCCGCCCGCATGCTGCTGGCGCGCGCCGCCGAGCGCAGCCTGGACGTGCAGTACTACATCTGGCACAAGGACATGACCGGCACCATGTTGCTGGAGGCCCTGCACGAAGCTGCCGACCGCGGCGTGCGCGTGCGGCTGCTGCTGGACGACAACGGCACCTCCGGGCTGGACCAGGAACTGTCGGCGCTGGACGCGCACCCGAATATCGAGGTGCGGCTGTACAACCCCTTCGTGCTGCGCTGGCCCAAGCCCCTGGGCTACCTGACGGACTTCAGCCGGCTGAACCGCCGCATGCACAACAAGTCCTTCACCGCCGACAACCAGGCCACCATCATCGGCGGCCGCAACATCGGCGACGAATACTTCGGCGCCGCCAGCGGCGTGCTGTTCACCGACCTGGACGTGCTGTCCATCGGCGCCGCGGTCAATGACGTGTCGGTGGATTTCGACCGCTACTGGGCCAGCGACTCGGCCTATCCGGTGGACCGGCTGCTGAAGCAAACCAGTCCCGGCGAACTGGACGAGCTGGAGCAGGCCGCCGCCCGGGTCGAGCGCTCTCCCGAAGCCGCCGCCTACGCCGAGGCCATGCGCAAGCTGCCTTTCATCCAGCAACTGCTGCGCGGCGAACTGACGCTGGAGTGGGCCGACACCCGCATGGTCAGCGACGATCCACGCAAGACGCTGGGCACCGCGCCGCCGGAGGCCATGCTGCCGCATCAGCTGCATGAAATCCTGGGCACGCCCAGCACCGACCTGGAACTGGTATCGCCCTACTTCGTACCGACCGCGGTCGGCACCCAGTCCTTCGCGCAGATGGCGCAAAGCGGCGTCAAGGTCAAGGTGTTGACCAACGCGCTCGAAGCCACCGACGTGGCGGTGGTGCATTCCGGCTATGCCAAGCGCCGCAAGGACCTGCTGGCCGCCGGTGTCGAGCTCTTCGAGATGAAGCGCCTGGGCGGCGAAGTCGA
Source organism: Achromobacter sp. (assembly GCF_036567245.1). GTDB lineage: Bacteria > Pseudomonadota > Gammaproteobacteria > Burkholderiales > Burkholderiaceae_B > Achromobacter. The sequence goes on from NZ_DATCUY010000316.1 coordinate 1,548, forward strand.
ACGCAACAAGAGCATGGGCCCCTTCGGCAGCTCGGGTTCCAGCCTGCACGCCAAGACCTTCGCCGTCGACGGCAAGCGCATCTTCGTCGGCTCCTTCAACTTCGACCCGCGCTCGGCCAAACTCAACACCGAACTGGGCTTCGTCATCGATAGCCCCACGCTGGCCAGCCGCATCGCCGAGGCCTTCGAGCGCGACATCCCCAATACCGCCTATCGCGTCTGCCTGGACGACAAGGGTCAGCTCTACTGGCTGGAACAGCGAAACGGCGAAACCATCCGCCATGACACCGAACCCGGCACCACGGTATGGCAGCGCCTGTCGGTATGGTTCGTGTCGCTGCTGCCGCTGGAACCGTTGCTGTAGGCTGACATGGCGACCAACCTGGACCTGTTTGGCGATGATGGCGCGGCGCAAGGCGGACGCGGCGCGCTCGGCCCGCAAGCCGTGGTGCTGCGCGGCTATGCGCTGCCAGTGGTGGACGCCCTGCTCGCCGGGGTCGACGCGGTGGCCGCGCAAGCGCCCTTCCGCCACATGGACACGCCGGGCGGCTACACCATGTCGGTAGCGCTGACCAATTGCGGGCAACTGGGCTGGACCACCGATGCGCGCGGCTATCGCTATGCCCGCATCGACCCGCTCTCCGGCCTGCCCTGGCCCGCCATGCCCGAGGCCTTCTTGCGGCTGGCGCAGGCCGCCGCGGCCGAGGCCGGCTTTCCCGGCTTCGAGCCGGACGCCTGCCTGGTCAACCGCTACGAGCCCGGCTCGCGGCTGTCACTGCATCAGGACAAGAACGAGCGGGACTACGGCGCGCCCATCGTCTCCGTGTCCCTGGGCATGCCCGCCATGTTCCTCTTCGGCGGCGACCAGCGCACGGACAAGTCCAGCCGCACGCCGCTGTTCCACGGCGACGTGGTCGTATGGGGCGGCGTCGACCGGCTGCGCTACCACGGCATCATGCCCATCAAGGATCTGCCGCACCCGCGGCTGGGCAGCCAGCGCATCAACTTCACCATCCGCCGCGCCGGCTGAGCAGCCCCCCGGCATGAGGGTTCCCCGCGTCTGGCCGGCCCGACGCGGCGGCTCTACTATTGCGCACCCTCATGCTCCGCCACCCGGAATCCCATGCGTACACGCACCGCCCTGGCTTTGTTCTGCACCCTGATATCGGCGCCTGCCTGGTCCGGCGAACCGCCCGCCCTGATCGAGAATTCGCTCGGCATGACCTTTGTCCGCGTGCCTGCCGGCACCTTCCAGATGGGCAGCGACGAAGCGCCCGAGGCGCTGGCGCGCGCCTATCCGCTGTATCCGCAGGACCGCTACGCCCAACTGTCCGACGAAGCGCCCGTGCATGCCGTGCACATCACCCGCGCGTTCTACATGGAGCGCACCGAAGTCACCGTGGGCCAGTTCCGCCGCTTCATCGAAGCGTCCGGCTACGTGCCCGAATCGGAAGCCGACGGCACCGGCGGCTATGGCTACAACCCGCAGTACGACGCCGACAAGTCCGAACGCGGCGACGCCTTCGAAGGGCGCGACCGCCGCTATTCCTGGCGCAATCCCGGCTTCGCGCAAGGCGACGACCACCCCGTGGTCAACATCAGCTGGAACGACGCCACGGCGCTGGCGCGCTGGCTGACCCAGGCCGAAGGCAAGGTCTACCGCCTGCCCACGGAGGCCGAATGGGAATACGCCTGCCGCGCCGGCACCCGCACCCGCTACCAGAACGGCGACGATCCCGCCGCCATGCCCGACATCGGCAACGGCTTCGACGCGGACGCCGCGCCGCTGTGGCCCAAATGGCAGGCGCACGCCTCCGCCCGCGCCGACGGCCATGCCTTCACCGCCCCGGTCGCCAGCTACGCGCCCAATGCCTTCGGCCTGTACGACATGCACGGCAACGCCTGGGAGTGGGTCTCGGACTGGTATGGCGAGGACTATTACGCGCACTCGCCGGTGGACGACCCGCAAGGTCCCGCCAGCGGCAACGTGCGCGTGCGCCGCGGCGGCTCCTGGCATACCTGGGCGCTGTACACGCGCGCCTCCTACCGCAACTGGAACACGCAGGAAACGCGCTATCCGCTGGTCGGCCTGCGGCTGCTGCGCGAGGCGGATTGAGGCCTGGCCTGGGTCTAGAATAGACCGCAGCACGTCTTCAAGAAGAGTTCCCCATGCCGCCCGCCACGCCCAAGCAGGACTGGATACTGCGCGCCGCGCCCTCGGGCCAGCTGGAGCGCATCGAGGCCTACTTCGGCGGCCATGGCTACGGCATGCACCGCCACGACACCTATGCCATCGGCCGCACCCTGTCCGGCGTGCAGAGCTTCCATTACCGCCGCGGGCTGCGGCACAGCCTGCCCGGCGGCACCATCGTGCTGCATCCCGACGAAGTCCACGACGGCCAGGCGGGCACCGACGCCGGTTTCCATTACCGCATGATCTACGTGGAGCCGGCGCTCATCCAGCAGATCCTGGGCGGACGGCCGCTGCCATTCATTCCGGGCGGCATCTCGGCGGATCCGCGGCTGTATGCCGCCAGCGCCAGCCTGCTGCAGGACACGCATGACCCCATCGACCCGCTGCAGGAGGACGATGCGCTGTACGAGCTGAGCCATGCCTTGTGCGCCGCGGCCGGCGGCAAGCCGGGACGCCGCAGCGCCGACTACGCCGCCGCCGAACGCGCACGCCAGTACATCCATGCCTCGCTCGAGCAGTCCATCACCCTGGAGCAGCTGGCCAGCGCCGCGGCCACGGACCGCTGGAGTCTGTCGCGCGACTTCCGCGCGCTGTTCGGCACCAGCCCGTACCGCTACGTGATGCTGCGCCGCCTAGCTCAGGCCCGGCGCCTGATCGCCGCGGGCATGCCGCTGGCGCAAGCGGCCGCCGCGTCGGGCTTCACCGACCAGAGCCACCTGACGCGCCGCCACGTCCAGACCTACGGCATGGCTCCCGACCGCTGGCGCCGCATGCTCAGCCGCTGAGGCGCAGGCACCTCAAAGCTGCTCGATCGTACAAGACGCCGCCCGCGCGGCCTTCTATCCTGGGGCTTGTTCAACCCTGTACGAAGGACGCGCCATGCCCGATATCCGCCCCATCAACTTCGCCGACAAACTGGCGCTGTTCTCCGAACACTGGATGCCCAAGGTCGTCGCCGAGATGAACGACTACCAATTCAAGCTGGTGAAGATCCAGGGCGAATTCGTCTGGCACAGCCATGCCGACACCGACGAGACCTTCATCGTCATCGAAGGCCGCCTGCGCATCGAGCTGCGCGACGGCCACATCGACCTGGGCCCTGGTGAAATGGCCGTGGTCCCCAAGGGCGTGGAGCACAAGCCCTGTGCCCCCGAAGAGGTCAGGATGCTGCTGATCGAGCCGCGCGGCGTGCGCAATACCGGCGACCAGGGCGGCCAGCGCAGCGCCCCCAACGACGTCTGGATCTGAGCCGGCTGTCATCTGCTAAGGTGAAAGCCCACGAGGAGTAAGCCATGTCCAGAATCATGCTCGTCACCGGCGGCGGCCGCGGCATCGGCGCCGCCGTTGCGAAGCTGGCCGCCCGCCGCGGATACGCGGTAGGCGTCAACTACCACGCCAACGCCGACGCCGCGCAAGCGGTGGTCGAGGAAATCGTGCAGGGCGGCGGCCGCGCCATCGCCTTGCAGGCCGACGTCTCGCAAGAAGACCAGGTGCTGCGCATGTACGGCGAACTGGATCAGAAGCTGGGCCGCATCGACGCGCTGGTGAACAACGCCGGCATCCTGGAACAGCAGATGCGCGTGGACCAGATGAGCGCCGAGCGCCTGCTGCGCGTGCTGTCCACCAACGTGATCGGCGCCTTTCTGTGCGCCCGCGAGGCGGTGCGCCGCATGTCGACGCGCCACGGCGGCCCGGGCGGCGCCATCGTCAATGTCTCGTCCGCGGCCGCCCGCCTGGGTTCGCCCAACGAGTACGTGGACTATGCCGCGTCCAAGGGCGCCATGGACACGATGACCATAGGCCTGTCCAAGGAAGTCGCGCCGGAAGGCATCCGCGTCAATGGCGTGCGTCCCGGCACCATCTACACCGACATGCACGCCAGCGGCGGCGAACCCGGCCGCGTGGACCGCCTGAAAGGCGCGATTCCGCTGCGCCGCGGCGGCACGGTCGAAGAAGTCGCGGGCGCCGTAATGTGGCTGTTCTCGGATGAAGCCGGCTACACCAGCGGCTCCTTCATCGAGGTGTCCGGCGGCAACTGAGACGCCGGTCCTACTTGGCGTCGGATGAAATGACCTTCTGTTCGTGCCGGGCGGCGATGCGCGCCTCGACCCGCCGCAGCACCGCAAGCACGAACAATGCCATCAGCGTGCTGACCACGGCGGTAGCTTCTCGCCCCATGCCCGCCGCCGCGCCGATCGCGGCCGTCATCCAAATGCCGGCCGCGGTAGTCAAGCCGCGGATCTCGCGCTCGCCGCTCAGCTTGATGATGGCGCCGGCGCCCAGGAAGCCGATGCCGGCGATCACGCCTTGCAGCACCCGGCTCAGGTCGCCGACCTGCATGCCGCCCTGCAACGGCACCAGCACGAAGATCGCCGCCCCCAGCGCCACCAGCATGTGGGTGCGCAGGCCCGCGTCCTTGCCGCTGCGCTCGCGCTCATAGCCCAGCAGGCCGCCCAGCAGCATCGCCACGCTCAGGCGCAGCACGATGCGGGTCGCCTCGCCCACATCGGGGATGTCAGCGAACTCGCTGCGCACGGTGGACCAGATTTCCAGCCAGATGTCCGTCATCGCCGCCCCCTCGTGGGAAAAGGTCGGATCAGCATAGCAGGCGCCGCGAGGGCGCCGCCATGCGCCGCACGCACTGGCACATGTGGGCACAACTGGTTTACAACCGAGCAGACGCCGCGCAGGGTCGCGGACGGAACAGACCGGAGGGTTACATGGATTTGCAGCTAGACGGTAAACGCGTGCTCATCACGGGCGCGTCCAAGGGCATAGGCCTGGCCTGCGCGCTCGCCTTCGCCCGCGAAGGCGCCGAACCGATATTGGTGGCGCGCGACGACGCGGCCCTGCGCGCAGCGGTCGAGGCCATACGCGAGCAGACCGGCAAGCAGGCGCGGGCCGTCACGCTGGATCTGGGACAGCCCGGCGCGGCGCAGCGCCTGAGCCAGGAAGCAGGCGATATCGACATCCTGGTGAACAATGCCGGCGCGGTGCCCGGCGGGGCGCTGGACCAGGTGCAGGACGAGCGCTGGCGCACCGGCTGGGAACTGAAAGTCCACGGCTACATCGATCTGGCCCGCCACTACTACCCGCGCATGCGCGAAGCCGGCGCAGGCGTCATCGCCAACATCATCGGCATGGCAGGCTCGGCGCCGCGCGCCGACTACATCTGCGGCGCGGCGGGCAACGCCTCGCTCATCGCCTTCACCCGCGCCTTGGGCGGGGACGCGCCGCGCCATGGCGTGCGCGTGTTCGGCGTGAACCCCTCGCGCACCCGCACCGACCGGGTGCTGACGCTGGCCAAACAACGCGCCCAGGCGCGCTGGGGCGATGAAAGCCGCTGGCAGGAAACCTTGTCGGACCTGCCCTTCGGACGCCTGATGGAACCCGGCGAAGTGGCCGACATGATTGTGTTCGGCGCCTCGCCGCGCGCGGGCTACCTGAGCGGCACAGTGATAGACCTGGACGGCGGCGAACAGTACACGCGCTGAAACCAGTCCGGCCCGCGCGCAGGCCGGACTAGGCGGACTGGCGCCAAGCCGCCAGCAGCCCGGGCAATGCGGCCATGTCGGTAAACACGTGGGCCACGCCCGCATCGCGCAAGGCCTCGGCGCCGCTATGGCCGTTGGCGTCCGGGCTGTAGCCGAACACGGTGGCGCCGGCGGCCACGCCGGCCGTGGCGCCGGTTACCGTGTCTTCCACGATGGCGCAGCGCCTGGGGTCCACGCCCAGCGCCTGCGCGGCCGCCAGGTACACGTCCGGGTAGGGCTTGCTGCGCGGCATTTCGTGGCCGCTGAAGACGCGTTCGCGAAAACAATCGGCAATGCCGACCTTGGCCAGCTGCAGCTCCACCTTGCGGCGGTCCGCGCCCGAGGCCACGGCGATGCGACCGTCCAGCGCCACGTGCAGCGCCCGCACCGCGTCCGGCGCGCCCGGAATCTCGAGCAGGTCCCGATCCAGCGCGGCGTTGCGGCGCTGGCGGAACTGGTCGAACCAGTCGGGGGTAATCGTCGCGCCCGTGCGGGACTCGATCAACGGCAGTTCGTCCCTGACGGCTTTGCCCGTGAAGATCTGCATGGTTTCCGCATGCGTGATGCCCCAGCCCAATTCATTGAGCATCTCGGTCAGCACGCGGCTGGTGATGGGTTCGGAATCGACCAGGACGCCATCGCAGTCGAACAGCACGGCATCGAAAGGGAAATCAGTCATTGCGGCAACATCGGGAAGGTCCATGAAGCGGGTAAGCATACTGCAAGCATCCCCGCCCCCAGGCCGAAGCGCCGTTGGGCTCAGCCTTCCCGCGACAGAAACGGCAGCAGCTGCTCCAGGAAGGCTTCGTGGCATTCCTCGGTGACGAAGTGCCCGCAATCGGCAATGATCGCCCCTCGCAGGTCCCTGGCATTCTCGCGCATGGTGATCAGCGGCGCGTCGCGGGTTGCATGCTCGGCGCCGATGGCCAGCGTAGGCATTTCCAGCATGCGCTGGGCGCGCAGCGTGTTCTGCCGGATGGTCTCCGGAATGGCACGGTAGTAGGCGAATCCGCCGCGCAGTCCGCCGGGCGCCGCGTAGGCGTCGATGTAGACCTCGGCCGCGACCCGGTCGCGGCGATGCGACCACTTGTCGAACATGAAGGTCAGGTAGGCCCTTTCCCTGCCCGCGATCAGCGTCTCGGGCAGGTCGTGCAACTGATTGAACATGAAGTGCCAAAGAAAGATGTTCTCCTGTGGCGGGGCGAAGATGGTGGGCGCCGGCGCCAGGCCGGGAATGACGGCCTCGGTCAGCGCCAGCCGGCTCACCGCCGCCGGAAAATCGCTGGCCAGCGCATAAGCCACCCACATGCCGATGTCGTGGCCCACCACCTGGTAGCGCGCGTGCCCCAATTGCGTCATCAACTGGTGCAGCGTGGCGGCGACCGCGCCGGTGTCATAGCCGGATGCCGGGCGGTCGGAATCGCCGGTGCCGGGCGGATCCACCGCGATCGCCATATAGCCGGCCTGCGCCAGCGCCGCCATGACGTGGCGCCACGTGTACCAGGTCTGGGGCCAGCCCGGGATCAGCAGCACGGGCGTGCCTGTCCCCGCCGTGGCGCAGTGGATGCGGTGCCCGTCGACCAGGACGTACTGGTGCGCGAAGGCGTCGAAGGAAGGATTCTGGTGTTTCATTGATGCTGTCCGATGGGGCGCAGGGCCGTTCATGCGATGCCCAGCAGGGCGTTGATCTGTTGCTTGTCGATGGCGGCGCCGGCGAAGTCGTCAAACACCTTGGACGTGACCGGGATGATGTGGCGGTTGATGAATTCCACGCCTTCGCGCGCGCCGGTCTCCTGGTCCTTCAGGCAGCACTCCCATTCCAGCGTGGCCCAGCCCTGGTAGTCGTACTGCGCCAGCTTCGAGAAGATCCCTTTGAAGTCCACCCGCCCGTCGCCCAGCGAACGGAAGCGCCCGGCCCGGTTGATCCAGGACTGGTATCCGCCATAGATGCCCTGCCGTCCGCTCGGATTGAACTCCGCATCCTTCACATGGAACATGCGGATGTAGTCCTTGTAGATGTCCAGGTACTCCAGGTAGTTCAGCTGCTGCAATACGAAGTGGCTGGGATCGAACAGGATGGCGCAGCGCGCATGACCGCCCACGCGCTCATGGAACATCTCGAAGGAAATGCCGTCGTGCAGGTCTTCGCTGGGATGGATCTCGAAGCACAGGTTCACGCCCTGCTCTTCGCACTCGTCCAGGACCGGCAGCCAGCGCTTGGCGAGTTCATCGAACGCCGTTTCGATCAAGCCTTCGGGGCGCTGCGGAAACGGGAACAGATAGGGCCAGGCCAGCGAGCCCGAGAACGTGCCCATGTCGGTCAGGCCCAACCTGCGCGATGCGCGCGCCGTGTCCAGCAGGCCTTGCCGCGCCCACGCCGTGCGGGCTTGCGGATTGCCGCGCGCCTCGGGCGGCGCGAAGTTGTCGACCATGGCGTCGTAGGCGGGATGCACCGCCAGCGACTGGCCGTAGATGTGGCTGGTCAGCTCGCTGACCACCAGGCCATGCTGGGCCAGCGTGCCCTTGATCTCATCGCAATAGTCCTGGCTCGCGGCTGCCGTCGCGGCGTCGAAGAAGCGCTGGTCCCAGGCCGGAATCTGCAGGGCCTTGAAACCCATGCCCGCCGCCCATTCGGCGATGGCGGGCAGGCTGTTGAAGGGAGCGACGGCGTCGCTGAACTGGGCCAGGTGCAGGCTGGGGCCTTTGATCGTTTGCATGAATTCTCAATCTAATTGTTTGTCGAACGACAAAGAATAGACGATGCGCGGATCGGCTGCAAGCGCAAGCGCGGTGGTACACTGCGCCTCAGTTCATTTCAACGAGACCGTCATGGCAGGCAGACCCAGAGAATTCGACCGCGACCTGGCGCTTCAGCAAGCGATGCTTGCGTTCTGGAAGCAAGGCTACGAGGGCACTTCGATGGCGGACCTGGTGGCCGCGACGGGACTGGCTTCGGCACGACTCTATGCCGCCTTCGGCTCCAAGCAGGACTTGTTCCGCGAAGCCGTGGCGCGCTACGAGGCGGGCGACGGCGCCTTCGCCGAGAAGGCGCTGGAAGGCACGGAGGGTGTGCGCGACGCCATCGCCAAGCTGCTGGCCGACGCGGTCGCCACCTACACCCGACGCGGCCGTCCGCAAGGCTGCATGGTGGTGTCGGCCGCCACCAATTACGCTGCCGAGAACGAAGCCGTCATGGCATGGCTCACCAGCCATCGCAAGGCGCGCACGCAGTCCATCATCGATCGTCTCGAAGCCGCGCTGCAGGCGGGCGAACTCAAGCCCGGCACCGATGTTCAGGCCTTGGGCGACTACTACGCCGTGGTGCTGCATGGCCTCTCGGTGCAAGCCCGGGACGGCGTCGGCAAAGCCCGTCTCCTGGCCATGATCCCGCCTGCCCTGAGCGCGCTGGACGCCGTCATGCGCTAGTCGCTGGCCCTGGGGGTACGAGCCTCCCTGGGAGGTCGGAATAATCTGACCCCGATTTTCTTTAATTGCATTTTGACAATTCAATATGCAAAATGGCGGCCATGGACACCCCTGCCGCCACGCCCCTCCACGCCCGCTTCACCCTGAACGGCGCCCGCCATACCTGCCTGGACCTGCCCGCCATGTACGGCGCCGGGTACTTCCGCCTGCCCGTGGTGCTGCGACTGTTGCTGGAGAACGCGCTGCGCAACATGCAGGGCGCGGAACGCGACGCGGCCGCGGCGGCGCTATTCGCATGGCTGGAGCACGGCACCAGCGAAGCCGAAATCGCCTTCCAACCCGGGCGCGTGCTGATGCACGACACCACCAGCACCCCGGCGCTGGTCGACATCGCCGCCATGCGCGACGCCCTGGCCGAGGCCGGCATGGATCCTGCCACGCTGAACCCGGTGCTGCCCGTCGACGTATCGGTGGATCATTCGCTGGCCGTGCAATCCTATGCCCGCGCCGATGCCGCAACGCTGAACCTGGACCTGGAACTGCGCCGCAACGCCGAGCGCTACCGCTTCCTGCGCTGGGCCTCCAAGGCCCTGTCCAACGTGCGCATCCATCCGCCGGGCACCGGCATCATGCACACCATCAACCTGGAGCAACTCGCCACCGTGGTCTGTGCGCGGGAGGACGCCGACGGCATCGCCCTGCATCCGGACATGATGATAGGCACCGACAGCCACACGCCCATGGTCAACGGCATCGGCGTGCTGGGCTGGGGCGTGGGCGGCCTGGAAGCGCAGACCGTGATGTTCGGCATGCCCACCCTGCTGCGCATTCCCGATGTGATCGGCGTGCGCCTGAGCGGCGCGCTGGCGCCGGGAGCGAGCGCCACCGATCTGGCGCTGACCGTGACCCAGCGCCTGCGCGAGATCGGGGTGTCCGGGGAATTCGTCGAGTTCTACGGACCGGGCGTCGCCACGCTGCCGGCCGGCAGCCGTTGCGTGGTCGCCAATATGGCGCCCGAGTACGGCGCCACCACGGGCTACTTCCCGATAGACGCGGAAACGTTGGCCTACCTGCGCCAGACAGGCCGGCCCGAAGCCCTGATCGCGCGGGTAGCGGCTTACGCCGAACGTGCCGGCATCGCCTACGACCCGGCCGCCGAGCCGCGCTACACCCGCGTGGTCGACATCGCGCTGGACCGCGTGCAAATGCATGTGGCAGGCCCAAGGCGGCCGCAAGACCTGCATCCCTACGGCCACACCAAGGCGATCCTGGCGGAGCTGGCCGCTACGCCCGCGGCCGCCGCCAGCGGCCTGCCCCGTCACGCGGTCGCGATAGCCGCCATCACCAGCTGTACCAATACGTCGGATCCGCGCTTGTTG
>NZ_DATCUY010000317.1:0-5181 GCF_036567245.1 Achromobacter sp.
AGGCTGGCCTGCCCGCGGAACTGCTCGACCAGCTTGGCGGTCATGCTCTCGGCGATGACGGGTTCGCCGCCCGCGGCGCGGCGGATCGCGGCGGTCAGCGCGTCTGCGTCGATGTTCTTGACCAGGTAGCCGCGGGCGCCGTCGCGCAGCGCCTGGCCCAATTCGTCGGCCTCTTCCGACACCGTCAGGATGATGACCGCACAGGAAGGCAGTTCCTGGGTCAGCAGCTGCAGCGTTTCCAGCCCGGACAGGCCCGGCAAGTTGAGGTCCAGCAGAACCACGTCGGGCTTGAGTTCCTTGGCGCGCTTCAGGCCTTCGACGCCGTCGCCGGCCTCGGCCACGACCTCGAAATCGGGCTGGCGTTGCAGCAACAGGCGCACGCCCGAGCGGAACAGGGTGTGGTCGTCGACGAGGAGGATACGGATGGGCATGGTCGGAAAGTTCAGGCGGCCTGGCGTTCGCTGCCGGGCAGGGTCAGCGCGACGCGCGTGCCGGCGCCGGGCTGCGATTCAAGTTTTATCACGGCGCGCATGCGGGCTGCGCGCTCGCGCATGATGTGCAGGCCCACGTGCGATTCGCCGCGCTCTGCCACCTCGGCAGGGTCATAGCCCTGGCCGTCGTCGCTAATGACCAGGCTGAAGTCGCGATCATTGGCGACATCGATGCGCACATGGCTGGCTTCGGAATGCTTGCGCACATTGGACAGCGCCTCTTGCAGGATGAACAGCACCTGCAGCTGCTCGTCGGGCGGCAGCGGCGCGCCCTCGCCTCGTCCGAAGCGCAATTCGGTCTCGATCCCGGTCTGGCGCCGGAAACGCGCCACGGTGTCTTCGATGCCGGCCTGCAGGTCGCCCTGCGACAGCTTGGTGCGGAAGTTGGTCAGCAGCTCGCGCACGTCCTGGTAGCTTTCGTCCACGCCGGTGCGCAGCAACGGCAGGATCTCGTCGATCTCCGCCTGGTCGCCGCGCTTGACGGCGGCGTCCAGCATCTGCAATTGCAGGTTCAGGAAGTTCAGGCCCTGGGCCAGGCTGTCGTGCAACCCCTGCGCCACCAGCCCGCGCTCGCGCACCACGGCCAACTGCCGCGCCTGGGCGCTCAGGCGGCGGTTGTCCAGGGCCACGCCCAGATGCTGGCCCAACGTTTCCAGCAGCTGGGATTCAGCCGGCGACAGGCGGCGTTGCTGGCGGAAATGCAGGGAGTACGAACCCAGCACCTCGTCGCGCGTGACGATGCGGAACACGGCCACGCTGGCGAAGCCGTCGCGCTGGCAGTTCAGTTCCATCGCAGGCGGCGACTCGCGGAAATCCTGGATCACGATGACGCCAGCCTGCCGCGTGGCGACGCCGCAATAGCAGTCGTCCACCCGCATGCAATGCTCGGATTCGACCAGTTCGTCGGACAACCCCACCGACACCATCAGGTTGAGCTGCTCGTTGTTGGGATCCAGCGCCCGGATGCTGCCGCCCTCCGCGTCGAACTGCAGCATCACGCGTCGCAGGAAGCCGTCGCACAGCGCTTCGATCTCGTTGGGCTGGTTCAGGAAGGCGGCCATGTCGTAGAGCGCGCCGATGTCGCGGTTCTGCGCGGCCAATTGGGCGGTCTTCTCTTCGACGCGCCGCTCCAGGCCGGTGTACAGATCCTGCAGTTCGTCGGCCATGCGGTTGTAGCCGCGCGCCAGCACGCCGAATTCGTCCTTGCTTTCCACCGGCAGCCGGGTGCTGAATTCCCTGGCGGCCATGCGCTGCAGGCCGTCCCGCAACCGCAGCACCGGCGAGATGATCCAGAGGTACAACAGGTAGATCATCGCCAGCGTGCCGGCGCTGGCGATCGCCGCCAGCACGCCCTGCGACAGGCGCAGCGAAGTGGTCTTGCCGGCATTGTCCTGTTCGATCATGCGCACCAGCGTGTCCGCCCGGGCCACGAACTCCGGCAGGGTTTCCAGGTAGGTCGTGGACTCCGGCTGCTCCAGGGCGCGCCTGGCCGCAGGCTTCATGATGTCGTACCAATAGGCGGCCACATCGCGCCATTGCTTGCGGATGGCCCCGTCGTTGGGGATGAACAGCGGACGCGCCGGATTGCCGCGCGCCAGCCGGGCGATGGTGTCATCCATCAGCTGGACCTGTTCATTGGTACGGAATTCGCGCCCGGCCTGCGGACGCATCAGCTCCACCGCCACGCGGTTGGCCCGCATGCGCAGGCTGCCCGTATCGTTGATGGCGGCGCCCGCGCCTTCCAGCTGCCAGGACAGCCATAGCGTCCAGCTGACCATGGACAACACCACCACCAGCGCCACCAAGGAACTGATGACGATGCGCGTGGACAGGCGATGCCGGGGCGAAGGCAGGCCGTCGGATTCGGCGGCGGTATCGGTGGGCTTCATGGCTTTCAACGCGGGCTTGCTTGAGGAGTGCGGCGGGTTCCAGTGTAGCCGCTGCGCGCCCTGCTCCGGCTGCGGGCCCTCAAGCCAGCCCAAGGGTGCGGCAGATGAAGTCCGCGACTTGCTGCGGCTCGTTGACCGGCAGGCTGGGCAAGCCGGTAGCCAGCGGCGCGTCGGTGGCCACCGCCAGGAAACTGTGGTCTTCCCCATGCAGGGGCGGCTTGCCCAGGGCGGGCCGGTACACCTCGAGGCGCGGGATCGCAGCCTGCTTGAAGCCTTCGACCAACACCAGGTCTGCCGGCGACAGGCGCGCCAATTGGTCGTCCAGGGTGGGCTCGGGCGCATCGCGCAGTTCGTGGACGATGGCGTAGCGGAACGGCGAGGCCACCATCACCTCCAGCGCGCCCGCCTGCCGGAAGCGGGCGCTGTCCTTGCCGGGCGGCTCCATCTGGAAGTCGTGATGGCTGTGCTTGATGACGCTGACCCGCAGGCCGCGCGCGGCCAGCAAGGGCAGCATGGCCTCGATCAGGGTGGTCTTGCCGCTGCCGGAACGGCCGGCGATGCCGAAAACTGGGGTCATGCAAGCTCCGTGAACAAGGGGCACACGATGGGCAGGAAGGCGTCCGCCCGCGCCGAGTATGCCAGCAAAGCGCCAGCCACCAGGTCGAAATACCAGCCGTGCAGGGTCAGGCTGCCCGCCTCCACCCCGCGGCGGACAAAAGGCAGGTCTTCCAGGTTGCGCAATGAAATCAGGATGGACGCCTGCTCGCAGGCCCGCCGGCGTTCGGCCGCCGTCGCCTGCGGCATCTGCTGCAGCACCTGCTTGCGCGCCGGTTCGGCGATGTCCATCCAGCGTTCCAGGTAATCGGTCTCGCCGTCGCCCCGGGTGCGCCGCTCCATCAGCGCGCGTATGCCGCCGCAGTGGGCGTGCCCCAGCACGATGATGCGGCTGACCTGCAATTGCTCGACCGCGAACTGTATCGCGGCCAGCACGCCTTGCAACCCCCGGTCCGTGCTGGCCGGCGGCACCAGGTTGGCCACGTTGCGCACGGTGAAGATGTCCCCCGGGTCGCACCCCAGCAACATGGCCGGATCGACCCGCGAATCGCAACACCCGACCAGCAGGGTGCTGGGGTGCTGGCCTTCGCAAAGATTTCGGTAGAGCGATGGCGCGTCCTCGTAGTACTGCTGCTGGAAGCGTTGGAAGCCGTCGACCAGCCGTTCGATATCGCGCATCTCAGCCTCCCGTCTGCGCCATGAAGCGCACGATGCGTTCGGGACGGGCCACGAAGTCGTGGCGCTCAGGCTTGGCGGCAATGCCGGCCTGGATCGCCTGGACCAGATCGGCATCGCTGGCGCCCGCGCGCAGCAGGCGGCCCAGCGGCACCTGGTCTTCCTGACCCAGGCAAAGGTACAAGGTGCCGTCCACGCCCAGCCTGACGCGGTTGCAGGCGGCGCAGAAGTGGCGCGACATGGGCGTGATCACGCCCAGCACTGGCGTTCCGTGGCCCGTGGTCCAGTAGCGCGCCGGGCCCGCGCCTGTCCCGCTCAAGGCGGGCAGCAGGCCCGCGTCGGCCGCCAGCCGCGCACCCATGGCGTTCAAGTCGGTATGGGCGTAGCCCTGGCCGCAGCTGCCCATGGGCATGGGCTCGATCAGGCGCAGCACGAAGCCCTGCTCCACCGCATAGTCCAGCAGCCTGCGCACCTCGGACTCGGGCGTGGCCGCGTGCACCACGCTATTGAGCTTGATGGGCGCAAAGCCCGCGTCCTTGGCCGCGGCCAGCCCCGCCAGCACCGACTCCAGGCAGTCCCGGCCGGTGATCTGGCTGAAGGCGGCGGCATCCAGCGTGTCCAGGCTGATATTCAGCCGATCGACCCCGGCGGCGCGCAGGTCCTGCGCGTGGCGCGCCAGCTGGGTGCCGTTGGTGGATACGGACAGGTCTCTCAAGCCGGGCATGGCGGCGATGACGCCCGCCAGTCCTGCCACGCCGCGGCGCAGCAGGGGCTCGCCGCCGGTCAGCCGGACCTTGCTGACGCCCAAGCCGACGAACAGCCCTACCAGCCGCGCCATTTCCTCGTGGCGCAACCAGTTGGCGGGAGTTTCGAAGCCCTTGAAGTCCTTGGGCAGGCAGTAGCTGCACCGCAGGTCGCAACGGTCCGTGACCGACACGCGCAGATAGTCGATGCGGCGGCCATGGCCGTCCACCAGGGGTCCCGCAGCCGGCTCGTCCATCATGCGGCGCTCCCGCTGTAGACGCGCTCCGGCTCCCCACCCTGCAGGTCTATGCCCTGGATATCGGCGCGTTCGACCAGCAGCTTGGCGTACTGGCGCCAAGCGGTATCGCGGCTCATGGACGACAGCGCCGTGGCGATCTGTGCGGCCACGTGCTCGTAGGGCTGCATGCGGCCCTCGATGCGCCGCGTCACCCGCACGATGTGCAGGCCGTGGCGGGTTTCCAGCAATTGCGGCAGCAGGCCGCCAGCGGGCAGCGCGAACACCGCGCGCTCGAATTCCGGCACCGTGTCGCCCCGGCCCAACTGGCCCAGGCTGCCGCCCAAGGCCGCGGACGGGCAGTTCGATTGTTCCCGCGCCACGTCGGCGAAGCGCGAGGGATCTTCCATCAGTTCCGCCAATACCACATTGGCATGCGCACGCAGCATGTCCAGGTTCACGCCGGGCGTGACCTGGAACAGGATGTGGTCCGCCTCGATCAGCTCGCCCACCATGAAGCGTTGCGGGTGCATCTGGTAGAAACGGCGGCAGGCGGCCTCGTCGGCCTCGGGCGCGGACGCCTCGCGGGCCA
>NZ_DATCUY010000318.1:0-2001 GCF_036567245.1 Achromobacter sp.
TGATCGAAATCCTCAGGCGCGGCCCCAAGCCCGCATTGCCGGCCGCGCAACAGACGGCGATAGAACTGCCCTGGCGGCTGATCCTCAGCCCGCACGCGGACGAGCGCTGGCGCCACGCCAAAGCGCCGGCCACTTCCGCCGCCACGCAGCACACCGAGCTTTGGCATACACAGTTGCTGGCCGCACAGCCGCAAGACAGCGCGACCGCGCCCAGGGCAGACGACGCCCGGCCCAGCGTGCGCGCGGTCTGGGCGTTGGGCGGCGAAGGCACGACCAAGCCCATGCAAGCGGCCTTTCCCGTGCCGACGGTGAGCTATCTGCCCGAGCCGAACACATCGCCCTTCCGCATGCCGATGGACGATTTCGACCGTTTCCAGATCGCGCACCTGTCGTCTAACTTCTCCGTCGCCAACTACACGCCGCAGCCCGTGGACGCCAAGCTGCTGATGCTGTCCGCGCTGGGCGCGTGGCTGGATTCGCGCGGCAACTGGGACGCGCCGGGACTGTCGCTGGAAGAATGGACGCATCGCGGCGCCATGGGCCGCGACCACTACGTCCGCGTCGTCTACAAGGGCCTGCTGTTTCCCTTCGGCCACCGCGCCTCGCTGGTGAAGGTCAGCGAACGCAAGTTCCATACGGGCACCACGCCCGGCAACACGGCCTACCTGCGCCAGCGCCTGTTCATCATCGTGCGCGAACGCGAACGCGTGTACGCCGACCCGGAACTGCAAGCGCGGGACGACACCGGAAGCATGATCTTCCTGCATCGCCGGATGCCGTTCTCCAGCGTGCGCATCCTGACGGCCGTCACGCCCAGCCTGGATGCGCCCACTTCGGCGGCCAGCAGCATCGACGGCCTCGGGCAATTGCTGTTCTGGCCGTGCGTGGAAACCATTCCCTTCCGCTTTGCCTGTTCGGCCACCGACATCGACGGCCGCAACGTCCAGTTCGACCTGCCCATGATCTTCATGGACGGCGGCCGGGCCTGCCCGCGCAAGCTCAGCGGCCAATGGCTGACGCCGGACTATGCGAACGCGGAAATTTTCGCGCAGCAAACGCGGGAGGCCTGGCGCAACGCCGAATCCAGCCGCCGCACCGCGCAGTTCAAGCAGCAGCGCGTGACGTTCGCCTCTCCGCTCAAGCCCGGCGATACCGCGGCGCAAGCGGAGACCATCGAGTTCGACGGCCTGGTGGATCCGGGCAATACCCAGCTGCGCGCCTACAGCGACTCCCTGAACGGCCCCGTGTTCTATCCGGGCATCAAGCGCGCCGAGATCCGCATCGCCGCATTGGCCGAACTGACCGGCAGCGACAGCAACAGCGTGCTCAGCTGGAACGACCACTACCTGCGTTTCGGATTCGACTCCGGCAACGTCGGCCAGGTCTTCGGCAATATAGACGCCGAGCCCGGCTACCGCGGGGATGCCGTGCTGAACTTCTCCGCCCAAGGCGACCGCGCCGGCGGCTTCGTCCAGCCGAATCTGCGGCCCACGGCGCTATCGCGCATGGCGGGTCCGGTCAGCGGCAAAGTGGCGGACTTCGTCGCCGGCAAGATGGACGGCCCCGACATCTTTCCCAAGGTCCTGTCCTCGGACCTGCCCTTTCCGCTGCTGTTCGGCTGCATTCCGCTGGGCGACGTGATCGAGGCCGTGTCCAACGCCGCCGGCACGCCGGAACAGGTGCCGCGCTTCGTATCGGAAGCCTGTTCCCAGCTTGAAAGCCTGGTCAACGAAATGGGCCGCCTCTATGGCCTGGTGGCGGATCTGGCGCAGCAACCGGGCCGCATCGCCGAAGCCGCCTTGCAGGTGCTGAACGACACGCTGCAGGATCTGCTCGCCCAGGCGCAGGCCTATGCGCAGAATCTGGTGCAGGACGCAAAGGCCCGGGTCAACGATCTGATGGCCGCGCTCGACGCGGTGCGCGCGCAGGTCGCGCTGCTGGCCGGCCAGTCTTTCGACGCCGCACCCGCGCTGCCGGGATTGCCCGCGGTGCTCACCGCCG
>NZ_DATCUY010000319.1:0-3642 GCF_036567245.1 Achromobacter sp.
GCTGGGCGGCGACGTCGCCAGGCGCGCGGCGCCGGACCACGGGATCGGGCCACGCCAGCAAGCCGGAGCCGACGTAGCCGAGGCCTTGCGCCGGTTCCAGCAACTGACACCGCCGCTCGCCGCCAAGGCGCTCGAAGACACGCTGTTCTACCGCTACGGCCCGCTGTTGTCGCGCAACGAAGTCGGCGCATCGCCAGCTCGATTCGCCTTGGCGCCCGAAGCCTTTCACGCCCTGGTCCAGGCCCGCGCGACCGACTTCCCCCATGCCATGCTGGCCACAGCCACGCACGACCACAAGCGCGGCGAGGACACGAGGTGCCGTCTGGCGGTGTTGTCGGAAATGCCCGAAGAATGGCGCAAGACCGCCTATCGCTGGATCCGCGCATTGCCGGATGGCGGCCATCTTTCCCTGGCGGACCGCTACATGCTCGTGCAGACCCTGGTGGGCGCATGGCCGGCGGATTGGGCGGCTGACACGGTTGAGCATAAGGCCGACGTCATGGCCGACTGGACCGCACGCGTGGCGCAGTGGCAGCTCAAGGCCCTGCGCGAGGCGAAAATCCACACCAGCTGGACCGATCCGGATCCCGCATACGAAGACGCCGCGCGCGCCACGCTTGCGTTCCTGCAGGATGCGGGTCCTGGACGCCGCCTGATGGCGGAGATCGCGGCTTATGCCTTGGGGCTGGCGCCCGCGGGGATGATCAACAGCCTCTCGCAGACACTGTTGCGCAATACGCTGCCTGGCGTGCCGGACCTGTACCAGGGGACCGAGCTATGGGATTACAGCCTGGTCGATCCCGACAACCGGCGCGCGGTGGACTATCCGCGGCGGATTTCCCTGCTGGCCCAGGCCCCGGCCGCTGAAGGCAGAATGTCCACGCGGGAATCGGACTGGCGCAGCGGGGCGGTCAAGCAGGCGCTGATCCAGCGGCTGCTGGCGGCGCGGCGGCGCCATCCGGCATTGTCCAGCCATGGAGGCTGCGACCGCCTGAAGGTAACCGGCCCGAATGCCCATCACGTTCTTGCCTGGCTGCGGCGTGACGAAGAGGAGGCTGCCCTGATCATTGCCCCGCGGCTGTGCGCACGCCAGCTGTCCGGCTACGCGAGCGGCGAGCCTGCAACGGCGCGGCAGTTCTGGGCAGGTACCGCCATCTGTCCGCCTGATGTCATGAAGAGCATGGCGTGGCGCAACGCTGTAAGCGGTGAGAGGGTGCAGCCCGGCCCCGACGGCGCGCTGCATCTGCATGAGCTGTTGCACGACCTGCCGGTAGCGTTGTGCCTGTCCGCTCATCCCTGATGATGAGTCCTTGCGCGGATGTCGTGCATGAAAAAACGGCCTTGTCCGCCCACAGCGGGACAAGGCCGTCTTGTTACCGCGATACCCGCCCGACTATAGGGTCCGGAACACGCGGTCTACGAGTCAGCGCGGCATTTTGCTTTGCTGCCCGGGGTTCTGGCCAGGTTGCTGCCGGTCTTTATCGGCATGCTGGCCGGGCTGGCCGGGCTGTTGCTGCCCAGGCTGATTGCGGTCCTTGGGGTTTTCCTGGGCCTGTTGCTTCTGCTGCTGCTTTTGCTGGTCGGGCTGGTTCTGATTGGGCATTGCAAGTCTCCTGGAAGACGGAAAAAACTCCGCCGTCATCCATACAGCAACCCGCATGCCCAAACCCGGCAGCTAGCCGTCCGCGCTCCTGAGCGCATGGGGGACGCAAGGCCCGAGGGTAAAGTCCGGCCCAGCCGGTAAAAAATGCGCTTGGCGGCCGGCGCTATTGCGTGGCCGCGTGCCGCTTGCCGCGCACGGACTGGGGCTCCTGGGCGGAAGCATCGTAGGTATCGAGCCAGGACGAGGTGTAGGCGGCGGGCGCGGCCAGCGGTTCGCCCTGGTCGCGCTGCGTGCGCAGGCGGACCGTCAATTCGTCCAGCGGCATGGGACGGCCCAGCGCGAAGCCCTGTCCGTAGCGGCAACCGGCGGCCCGCAAGGCGGGAATGTCCGCCACGTTCTCGACGCCTTCGGCCACCACGCGCCGGCCCAACCGGTTGGCGAGTTCGGCGGCGGTGCGCAGCACTTCGAACGCGACGGCGCTGCGCCGCATGCGCGTGACGAAATACTGGTCGATCTTGACTTCCGACAGCGGCAGCGCCGACAGCAGCTTGAGCGAGGCATGGCCGGTGCCGAAATCGTCCAGGCTGACTTCGCAGCCCGCGTTTTCGAGCTTCAGCAGCGTGGCGCGCAGCACGTCGAGTTCGCGAATGGGCTGGTCTTCCGTCAGTTCCACCCGGACCAGCGATGCCGGCAGTTCCGCCGCGTAAATGCGGTCCAGCAGGAAATCCACCGCCGCTTCATCCGACAAGGTGGAGGCCGGCGCATTGATGGCTACGGGGATCGCGATGCCGGCGCGCCGCATCGTCAGCAGCATGTCTATGACCCGCAGACAGACGCGTTCGAACAGCACTTTGTCCAGCCCCAGGCGATTGACCGCCGGGATGAATTCGGAGGGCATGATGATGCCCAGCCGCCGATGCCGCCAGCGCGCCAGCGCTTCGGCCGACACGATCCTGCCTGTCAGCAAGTCCACCTGCGGCTGCAACAGCATGCGCAGGCCATCCTTGCCGGTGATCATGGCGGCGATCTCGTCGTCGCTCGCCACCGAGTCTGTGGAAGCCTCGTGATTCGACATCATGTCGACACTCCTTGCGTACCCCTGGGCGTAACCTGCGCTGTCCGGGCGCAGAAAGAGGCACATTGGACTGAGTATTCCCAGCTACAGCGCTTTTTGTATGCCATTTCCAGACTTTGTTCCAGGCAATTCTGCGCCCCTGCGGCGGCAAAGTCACATATATGTATCCATACGTATTAAGCTGCTCGGATTCATGAACGAAGCCGCTATCGCCGAAGCCCTGCCCGCCTCCCGCCGGAATTCCTTGTCGACATGGTAGGGTTGGCCTCATTCGCCCTGCCGGGCCCACTGCCGCTGCCGTATTCCTAGCGTGAAGAACCTGTTTTCCCGTTGGCGCGCTTGCTTGCGCAACGTCCTCTGGTTGGACGCCCTCCAAGCCGCGGCCATCAGCGCCGCGCCCGTCATCCTGGCCGTGCTGGCGCATGAACCGCGCCTGGGCTGGAGCGCCATCGCCGCGTTCTGGGCCTGCTTCGGCGATCCGGGCGGCCCCTTGCGCCAGCGCGCCGGCGCGATGCTGGCGTTGGGGCTGATCGGCGCGCTGTTCTGCTTCCTGGCCAGCGTCAGCGCCGCCCATCTGTGGTTGTTGCTGCCGCTTACCTTCGTATGCTGCACCTTCGGCGGCCTCTTGCGCGTGCTGGGGCCGGCCGCGGCCATCGTCGGCACCTTGCTGTCCGCGGGCTTCGTGGTGGCGGCCGAGCTGCCCGCTCCAACCTGGACGGAAAGCCTGTCATACACGCTGTTCTTCCTGGCCGGCGCGGCCTGGGCCATCCTGATGACCGCGCTGGTGTGGCGCAGGCGGCCGTGGAAGGACGCCACCCATGCCGTCGCGCATTGCTACCGCGGCCTGGCGGATTTCGCCGACGCACTGGCCCGCATGTACTCCGGGCTGGCGCCGGCCGCCGACCCCGAGGCCTGGAGCGCCGTCACGCGCCCGCAGCGCAGCGCCCAACGCGCCGCGCTGGAG
>NZ_DATCUY010000320.1:0-6579 GCF_036567245.1 Achromobacter sp.
ATGCGCAACCTGCTGATCGACGTCTCGGGCAACACCCACCGCGCCGAGTTCTGCATCGACAAGCTGTACTCGCCGTAGAGCGGGACTTGGCGGGCGGGTTCGGTGATGAGCATCCGATGTTCTCCTTGCTTGGGTGGCGCCGCGCGGCTGGCTGTTGCTTACTGGCCCTTGATGCCCAGCTTCTTGATCAGCGGCTCCCAGCGCTTGAGTTCGTCGTCCATGTAGGCGCGGAACTCGGCGGGTGTGGTGGCGGCGGGATCCATGAACTGTGCTTGCAGGCGCTTGGTGACCTCGGGGTCGCGGATGGCCTGGATCAGTGCATCGGACAACTTCTTCTGGATGTCGGCCGGGACCTTGGACGAGATCACGAAACCGATCCACGCTGAGCCTTCGATGCCTTGCACGCCGACTTCGGCCAGCGTCGGGATCTCGGGCAGCAGCGCGGAGCGCTTGGACGAGGTGACGGCCAGCGCCTTCAGGCGTCCGTCCTTCACCATGGGCATGACGGCGATGGGCGGCAGCGCGGCGAACTGCGTGTCGCCGGACAGCAGCGAGGTCAGGGCGGCGGGCGACGAGGGATAGGGTACGTGGGTCGCGCGCGCGCCGGTCTGCTGCAGCATCAGCTCCACGGCCAGGTGCGACACCGTGCCAGCGCCCGTGGACGGGAAGTTGTACTTGTCCGAGTTCTTCTTCAGCGCGTCCAGCAACTGGCCGATGTTGGCGATGCCGGCCGACGCAGGCACGACCAGCACGTTGGGCTGGTGCACGGCCAGCGTCAGCGGCGACAGGTCGGTGGCCGGCGCATAGGGCAGCTTGTCGAACAGCAGCGTGTTGTTGACCAGCGGCCCGGTGATGGACACGCCGAAGGTGTAGCCGTCGGGCTTGGCGTTGGCGATGGCAAAGGTACCAATGTTGCCGCTGGCGCCCGGCTTGTTCTCGATGACGATGGTCTGGCCGAGGATGGCGCCGGCCTTCTCGCCGACGATGCGCGCCACCTGGTCGGGGCTGGAGCCCGGACCGAAAGGCACGATGGCCTTGAGCGGCTGGGAAGGCCAGGCCTGCGCCTGCGAGGCTGCCAGCGGTGCCAGCGCGGCCAGCCCCAGGATCATTGCATGGACAGCGATGCGGCGCGCGTGGGGCTTATGCATGGGTGTCTCCGACATCCTTCATGGTGTTGAAGTAGGTTTGTTCGTTGGCGATGAAGGCCGCGACCATGGCGCGGTAGGTGGCGTCCACCACCTGCTCCAGGTTGGCGAAGCCCTGGTTGTGGCGTTCGGCCAGCAGCCGCACCTTTTCGAAGACCTGCGCCTGGCGGGCGGGCGCGCTCACCTGGAAGGCGTCGCGCTTGAAGCGGGCGGCGTCCTTCACGTACATGGCGCGCTCGGCGATCAGGCGCACGATCTCGTCGTCCAGTCGGTCGATGTTGGCGCGCACGTCCGCCAGGTTGGCGCATAGCGGGCGGTAGGAGGGATCGGTGTATTCGCGCAGCGGCGCGCCCTGGGTGTCGGGTTCCTGGTGGCTCACTTGGCGTAGTCCGGTTGCTGGGTGGGAGCAGCCTGCTGGAAGGCGGGCTGCGCATTGCAGTGTTCGTACACGCGGAGTGCGCGTGGGTAGGCGGACAGATCGCAGCCCATGCGCTGGGCGTTCGCCACCTGCGGCACCAGGCAGCAGTCGGCCAGGGTGGGCGCATCGCCGTAGCAGTAGGCGCCATGGCCGTGGCGGACCAGCAGCGCTTCCACCGCGGTCATGCCTTCTCGTATCCAGTGGTGGTACCAGGCGTTCTTCTGTTCTTCGCTGGCGCCCAGGACGTCCTGCAGATAGCGCAGGATGCGCATGTTGTTGACCGGATGGATGTCGCAGGAGATGGCGTCGGACAGTTCCAGCACGCGCGCCCGCTCCAGCGTGCCTGTCGGGATCAGGCGCGGCTCCGGGTAGGTGGCGTCCAGGTAATCGATGATGGCCAGCGACTGCGACAGCCGGATATCGCCATCGATCAGCAGGGGCACGCCCGCGGAAGGGTTCTTGGCCACATAGTCCGCGGCGCGCTGCTCCTGCTTGCGCAGGTTCACGGGCAGGTACTCGTAGGACAGGCCCTTGAGCGCCAGCGCGATGCGCACGCGGTAGGAGGTGGAACTATTGAAAAAGCTGTGCAGTTGCATGCGGTTTCCTGGCAGGTTCACACCATCTGCACGCTGAGCGTGCCCAGGCCGTCCACGCCGCCGACCATCTTGTCGCCGCGTACCACCGGGCCCACGCCTTCGGGCGTGCCGGTGTAGATCAGGTCGCCAGCTTCCAGGCGGAAATACTTGGACAGGTAGGCGACGGTCTCGGCGACGGACCAGATCAGCTTGCCGATGTCGCTTCTCTGCTTGTCGGCGCCGTTGACCTGCAACCAGATGGCGGCCTGGTCGATACCATTGACCGCACTGGCGGGATGCAAGGGACCGATCGGGGCGCTCAGGTCAAAGGCCTTGCCCAGTTCCCAGGGCCTGCCGGCCTCGCGCATCTTCATCTGCAGGTCGCGGCGGGTCATGTCCAGGCCCACGGCATAGCCCCACACGTGTTGCAGCGCCTGTTCTACGGGAATGTTGGCGCCGCCCTTGCCGATGGCCGCGACCAGTTCGATCTCATAGTGCAGATTGGCGGTCTCGGAAGGATAGGGCAGCGACAGCGTGCTGCCTTCGGCCACCGGCACCACGGCATCGGCCGGCTTGCAGAAGAAGAACGGCGGTTCGCGGTCCGGGTCGAAGCCCATTTCGCGGGCGTGGGCGGCGTAGTTGCGGCCGACGCAATAGACGCGGCGCACGGGGAAGCTGTCCTGGCTGCCTGCGACAGGCACGGCGACGGGGGCGGCGGGATCGAAGACGAAAGACATGGGTCACCTTTGATGAATGCGGGCGGAGCCTGGCGCGGCCCCAACCTGAAACGGAAGAAGAAGGAGCGCGCCGGCTTCAGCCGACGCGCGCTTCGCGCCACACACCCAGCGCGTCCTGCACGGGGCGGTCGGAATAGCTGAAGAGGGTGGCGTCATCCAGCGCGGCCAGTTGCACGGGCTGCCAGGATGGGGCGACGAAGACGTCGCGTGGACCGAAATGGAATTCCTGGTCGCCGATGCGGGCGGTGCCGCGGCCCTCGACCACGCTGTAGACGGTGGAGTCGGTGCTGCGGTAGGTCTTGCCCTGGAAGCCGGCGGGCAGGAATTGCATGAAGGTCGCCATGGTCGGCATGGGATAGCCGCCGGTGGCCGGATTCAGATAGCGCAGCTTCACGCCGTCCCAGGGATCCAGTTCGCCGTGGCGGTAGAGCTGGTCCAGCGCTTCGCGGCTGCGTTCATAGGGGTAGTTGAAGATGGGCGAGGTGCCGCTGGCGGTCTGGTGGCGTACCGGCGCCATGTTGTGGCCGTAGCGCGCCATGCTGTCGCCTTCGGGGCGGGTCACGGGCTGGGTGGCCGAGGGATAGTTTTCGGCGAAGCCGGCGTCCAGGAAGCGCAGCAGCGGAATGTCCAGGCCGTCCAGCCACACCACGGGCTCGCCGCCCTCGGCGGTCTCGGCGTTGCCATGGTCATGCCAGGTCCAGGACGGCGTGATGATGAAATCGCCGGGGTGCATGGTGGTGCGCTCGCCATTCACGGCGGTGTAGGCGCCGCGGCCTTCGACGATGAAGCGCAGCGCCGATTGGGTGTGGCGGTGGCTGGGCGCGATCTCGCCAGGCAGGATCAACTGCAGGCCCGCATAGAGGCTCTGGGTGATGCTGGCCTGACCGGGCAGGCCGGGATTTTCCAGGATGAGCACGCGCCGTACGGCTTCTTCCGCCGTGATCAGCGAGCCGGACGCCATGACGTCGTCGCGCACGTCCTCGTACTTCCAGATGGCGGGGATGCAACGCGGCGCGGGCTCGCGCGGCACCAGGTTGTGCAGCGACTCCCACAGGGGCGCCATGTGCTTTTTGGCGATGCGTGCGTAATAGGCGGCGCGGTCGGCGCCGGGGGTGTGGCCGTTGGGCATGCTTGTCTCCGGAATGTCCGGCTGGCGCCGGCTTCGCGTGGCCGCCGCTAGGTTCGCGGCTGGTCCTGGTATGGAGACGATTATGCGTAAGGAGCTATGTGTTTTGAAATGAAATTATCTTATTATCCATATCAATAAGAATATACATAGACGAGACGAGGGCCTGCATGGACTGGACCCACCGGTTGCGCCTGCGCAATCTGAAGATGCTGCTGAGCCTGGCCCAGACCCGCAACATCAGCCATTCGGCGGCGATGCTCAACACGACGCAGCCGGGCTTGTCCAAGTGGCTGAAGGATCTGGAAGACGACATCGGGCTGCCGCTGTTCGAACGGCATGCGCGCGGCTTGCGGCCTACGCCGCATGGCGACGTGCTGATCGCGCATGCCCAGCGGGTGGAGGCGCAGCTGGACCGCGCCAGCGCGGACATGGCGGCGTTGCGCGAAGGGGGCGGCGGCAGGGTGGTGATAGGCGCGTCGGGCGCGTCGGCATCGGACACGGTGCCGCTGGCGGTGATGAAGCTGCTGGAGCGCATGCCGCAGGCGCGGGTGAAGCTGGTGGAGGGCACGACCGACCTGCTGCTGGCGCAGTTGGCGCAAGGCGACCTGGACATCGTGGTGGGGCGTTCCGCGCCTGAGCATCACGACCCTGCGATCCGCTTCGAGGCCTTGTACCTGGAACCCATCCACCTGGTGGCGCGGCCGCGCCATCCGCTATTCGCGGTCGAGCAACCGTCCTGGCCGGATCTGTTGTCCTACCGTTGGATCCTGTGGCCCAAGGGCACACCCATCCGCAATGCGGTGGACGCGGCGCTGGCGGCGGCGGGGCAGGCGCCGCCGCCGGACCACGTGGAGTCCAATTCGGTGACCATCAATCTCACGCTGATCAACAACAGCGACATGATCGGCGTGGCTTCGCATCGGGCGGCGCTGCGTTTTTCGCAGATGCGGGCGATGCGGATCATTCCGGTGCGCCTGTCGGGATTCGGGTCGGTGGCGATGTACTGGCGCGAGGACGCGTTCAGGCCGATCGCGGTGGAGGAAGCAATGGCGGCATTGCGGAGCACGGTGGCGGAACACGCTTCGGGCGCGGCGAGGACGTGATGGATGCGCCACGGGCGGGACTGAATGCGTTGATCGCGCAGTGCCGCAAGCTGGAGGCGGCGTTGCAGCAGCAGGATGAACCGGCCATGTCGGCGGCGATGCATCGCTTCGTGGCGGAGATGGATGCACGGCGCGCGCCGCCTGGGATGTGGTCACCGCTGGTGTTGGCGGTGCTGGTGATGACGGGCGGGCTGGGCGTGGGGATAGGCGTGCTGAGTCTGTTGCTGCGCGTGGCTGGGCCGGCGCTGGCGGCGTTTGCCTTGGTGCTGGTTTGCGCGGTGACGGCGCTGGCGTTGGCTATCGGGGTGGTGGCGTTCATGGGCGGGCACGCGTTCGGGCTGGTGGTGCTGAAGCGGCTGGCCTTGGGGTTGATCGCTGTCGGGTTTCTGGGGGTGATTGCCTGGACGCAGGGGGATGTGCGGGCGGTCGGGCCTGTGGTGGCTTTGTTGGCGGGGTTGGGAGCTTGGCTGGTGCTTAATAGCAATGGGTTTTATGTGTTTGCTGGGTATCAGATGGCTCGTCGGTATATGGAGCGGGGGGGGTGAGGGGCTTGTGGGCGTGTGTGGGCTCTTGAAGCTTCGTTGCGTTCTTGTGGCGCCTGTTGCGTTCTTGTGACGCCTGTCGAGTTCTTATGACGCCTGTCGAGTTCTTATGACGCCTGTCGCGTCGGTGGCCTGCGGGGCGCGGGGCAACGATTGCGGTCCGGAGCGTTCGCTCCGGACTGCCCCGTCGTCATCGTCGTCCAGGCCTTCGGCCTTTCCTTCCGATTCCCTCGGGCTTATCGACGCCCCGCGCCCCGCAGGCCACCGACGCGACAGACTCTGCTGGTTGAATCTTCACGGGCGCTGGGGCGGGGGGTGTGCTTGGCGTTCTTGCCGCTGGTGGGGGGGGGGCGGCAAGATCTTGCAGTGCCCGCCTCAAAAGGCCGCGCGGGCGGCCTTTTGAGGCTTACGCTTTGTCTTGCTGCTGCTGCTGCTGCTGCTGCTGTTGCGGTTGCCTGCCGGTGCCGTTGCTTTTGCTTTTGTCCTTTCCTTGCGGGCCTCGTTCCTTACTTCGCCGCCATCGTCTCTGGCGGTACCGGGTTCTCCCAGCCGCCGCCAATGGCGCGGATCAGGCCTACGGCGGAGCGGGCTTGTTCGCCGTTCAGTTGTACCGAGACGCGTTGCTGCAGCAGTACGCTGCGGTCGGCTTCGATCACGTCCAGGAAGCTGATGGAGCCTTCGCGGTACTGTGTGTGCGAGAGTTTCGCGGCGCGGGCGGCGGCGTCGACGGCGGCGTCTTGCGCCTTGGTCTGGTCGGCCAGGATGCGCAGGTTGGCCAGGTTGTCTTCCACTTCGCGGAACGCGTTCAGCACGGTCTGGCGGTAGACGGCGACGTCTTCCTCGTAGACGGCGCGGGCGCGGTCCAGGCCGGCCTGGCGGCGGCCGCCGTCGAAGATGGGCATGGACAGCGCGGCGCCGACCAGCGGGCCC
>NZ_DATCUY010000321.1:0-15088 GCF_036567245.1 Achromobacter sp.
TATATGCTGGCGGAAATCGGGGACGAGGCTGAGCTGGCGGCCGGCGACGCCGACGCGCGGCGGCAGGCAGCTGCACAGGCCTACGCCCGTGTGCGGCAACTGGCGCGTGACGGCGCGCCAGACCCGCTGGGCCTGGCGGTGGCCAGCTACGGTCAGGAAGCCCGCCTGTTCCTGGCCGGGCCGCAAGGACTATGCAGCTATATGGAGCTGGTCAACGCCGAGCCCTGCATGGACACCATCCCCGCCGCCTCGCTGAAGCATGCAGTGCGCCTGTATGCCGAACAGGCCGCGCGCGACTCCGCCAGCGGCAATGCCTCGCTGCGCATGCTGGCGCAATGGGCTCTGGAAGATCCGGCGCGCACGCGCCGGCTGATCGACGACCCGGTCGCGCAACGGCTGCTGGTAGCCTACGCGCTGGCCAGGGTCGGCGACATCGTGAACGGAATGCCCGACAGCGCCACCGATCCCTACGCCGCCTACGACACGACCGGCCAGGCCGGATTTGCCGACGCCGCGCAGGGACACGACGTCACGCCGAACCCGGCGCTGCAATCGCTGGTTGCCGCGCTGGAGACCCAGGACCTGAAGCAGGTGCCGGACGCCGACCGCGTGGCCGCGCTGGCCTACCGTATCGGCCGCTACGACCTGGCGCAAACGCTGGCGACGCGGCTGGACACGGCCTTGGCCTGGTGGGTGCGCGCCAAACTGGCGCTGCGGCAAGGCGACACGCAAGCGGCGGCCCAGGCCTATGCCCAGGCGGCCAGTGCCTTTCCGCGCGCCGACGGCAGCCTGGAAGCGCCGGGCGCGGCCCGCTTGCTGGGCGAGCAAGGCGTGCTGACGCTGTCGCGCGGCCAGTACGTCGAGGCGCTGGACCAGCTGCTGCACGCCACCGTGCAGGACGGGTCGGGTGGAGGCTTCTGGCAGTCCACCCCGTATTGGAACGACGCGGCCTACGTGGCCGAACGCGTGCTGACGACCGCCGAACTCAAAGCCTATGTGGATCGGCGCGCGCCCGCCGCGGCCGCATCCATCGGATCGGCGCCGCCAGATCCCCAGCATTTCTACAAATGGCTGGGGGAGCATCCCGTCACCGCGTCCGACCGCCTGCGCCTCCTGCTGGCGCGGCGCCTGGTGCGCGAGGGCTCGATCGCGCAGGCGCTGCCCTATTTCCCCGCCGATTCGGACGCCCGATACGTCACGCTGGACTATGTCGACGGCAAATTGGAGTTGCGGCAGCCACGAAGCCGCCAGCTCGCCGCCGAGTACGGCGCCGCGTTGCGCAAGGCCGGCAGCGCGTGGGGCCGCACGACACGGGCCGAAGCCTGGTTCGAAGCCTCTCAATTGGCGCGGCGTGACGGCATGGAGATCATGGGCTACGAGCAGGAGCCGGATTTCGCGACCTATGGCGGCAACACGACCTATGGCGCGGGACGCAGCGCGGTCCCCGGCTCGACGGCCGCTGACGGCACCGATCCGCCCGACACGCCAGCGCTGCGCGCCGCGGCCGCGCTGCCGGGCCCCTTCGTCACCGAAGAGGAACGCCGGCGCTACGCCGCAAGCGAAGCGCAGCCCTATGCCCGCTTCCATTACCGCCAGATCGCGGCCAATCATGCGTTGCGCGCCGCAGACGAGTTGCCGCGCCGCTCCCAAGCATTCGCCGCGGTGCTGTGCCAGGGCACCCGCTACATCATCGACGACTCGCCCGAACAGGCCTCCGCCATCTACCGGCGCTATATAGAACAAGGCGCGCAGGTGCCGTTCAGCGGCTCTTTCGGCCGCGAATGCGCCGCGCCGGACTTCCAGGCAGCGGCCTGGTTCCACTACACGCAAGCCGAGAAATCCTGGGAGCGCCTGCGCCGCAACCATCCGGGCCTGCTGCTTGCGGCCGCGTTGCTGGCCCTGGTCGGCGGCAGCGCCGCGGTCCTGGCCTGGCGCTATACCGCGGCGCGTCCGAACCGGACCGAGGGGCGGAGCTGACGCGCCGCAATGTCAGGATCTGTGCACGCTGACTAATAGAAGACCGGCGCCGGCCCTAGGGCAACTCTGGCAGCGCCACCCGCTGCATCAGTTGGCGCCAGGTGTCCGCCACCCTGGCGCGCACGCGCAGGTCCGCGCCCACGGGCGCGGTCTCGATAAATTCATAGCGCCGGGCGCCGTCCAGGTGTTCCAGCATGGGCAGGCGCACCATGCCGGCCGCGTCGCCCAGCAGCACCGGCGCCAGATACAGCAGCAGTTCGTCCACGCAGCCCGCCGCCACCAACGCGCCGCTCAGGCCCGCGCCGGCCTCCACGTGGACCTCGTTGAATTGTTCCTGGGCCAGCCAGCGGATCATCGCCGGCAGGTCGACCCGGCCGGCCGCCTCGCCCGGCAGCAGCACCACGCGGGCGTTCTTGGCCTGCAGGCGCGCGGTCTTGGCGGCATCTTCGCGGGCAGTGAAGATGATGACTTCGGCGCCGTCGAACAGCCTCGCGTCTTCCGGGATCTCGAAACGGCCGTCCACCACGGCCTTGCGCGGCTGGCGCGGCGTGTCCACGCCCCTGGCATTGAGCTGCGGATCGTCCTTCAGCACGGTACCCATGCCGGTCAGGACCACGCAGGCGCGGGCGCGCCAGCGGTGGCCGTCAGCCCGGGCCTGGGGCCCGGTGATCCATTGCGATACACCGTTATGCAGCGCGCTGCGCCCGTCCAGCGAGGCCGCCATCTTCAGCCACACCCATGGCAAGCCGCGGCTCATGCGCGAGATGAAGCCCGCATTGACGGCCAGCGCCTCTGCACCGCAGACGCCTGTGGTCACCTCGATGCCCGCCAGGCGCAGACGCGCCAGACCCTGGCCATTGACCAGCGGGTTGGGATCGCCGATCGCCACCACCACCCGCGCCGGCCGGGCCGCAAGCACCGCGTCCACGCAGGGCGGCGTGCGGCCGAAATGGCTGCAAGGCTCCAATGTGACGTAGAGCGTGGCGCCTTCCACGGACTCACCGCGCGCCTGGACGTCGCGCAAGGCGCAGACTTCCGCGTGCGGGCCGCCCGGCGGCTGCGTGGCGCCTTCGCCCAGCACCCTGCCGTCGCGCACGATCACGCAGCCGACCCGGGGGTTGGGCGCGGTGGAGTACATGACGGTCTGCGCCAGCGCCAGGGCTCGCCGCATCCAGAAAATGTCGTCGTTGTCGCTGGGAATCATCATGATCAGGATTGTATGTCCGCCACGCGGCGGGCAGACGGTCCGGCGCTGGCTCTCGGCGGCATCGGCCGTGCATGTCCGTTTTGGGCCGACAGCCGTCTTTCGCCGCGCTCACCCCGGCGCTGGATTGCAGTAAAAATGACATCACGCCTCTACAATTTCCGCTCCAGGAGCCCGGACCATGAAACAAGCACTGATCGTCATCGATGTACAAGACTCTTTCCGGCAACGTCCGTTTTGGGATGAAACCGAGTATCCGGCCTTTGTGGAACAGATCCAGTCCCTGATCGACACGGCCGAGGCCCAGGACATTCCGGTACTGCAGGTGTTTCACACCAGCGTGTCGAACGACCCCGCCAACCCCTTCTCGATGGCCTCCGGGCACGTCAAGACGCTCAAGGAATTGCGCATCGCGCCCACCGCCGTGTTCCACAAGACCGTGCATTCCTCGCTCTATGCCAAGGACGCGGACGGCGCCAGCCTGCAGGACTGGCTGGTGAAGCATGGCATCGAAGGCATCGTCGTCAGCGGCATCCGCACGGAACAATGCTGCGAAACCACCTCGCGCCACGCCAGCGACGCCGGCTACAAGGTGGTGTTCCCCACCGATGCCACCCTGACCTTCGCCATGCAGAGCCCGTCCGGCCAGCATTACACCCCGGCCGAAATCCGCGACCGGACCGAGCTGGTGCTGCAAGGACGCTTCGCCCGCATCGCGCGCGCCGCCGACGCGTTGGCGGCCTAGCGCTGGCGAAGGGCTGCATGGTCCCGGTCTATTTCGTGCTGACGCGCGGCATCGTGCTGCTGGACGTGGCGGGTCCGGCGGAGGCCTTCCGCGTGGCCAACAAGCTGAGTCCCGGCACCTTCGAGCAGCATTTCTGCGGCCCGTCGCGGGAGGTCGAAAGCGGCCTGCCCGGCCTGCATCTGGCGCATATCCAGGCCCTGCCGACCACGCTGCCGCCCGAGGCCCTGGTCATCATTTCCGGCGTGGTGGGCAAGCCCACGCGCCTGGAAGACCCAGACTCGCGCGCCATCATCGACTGGCTGGCCGTCCGCCATCCCGCGGACGGCTTCACGCTGATGACGGTATGCGCCGGTGCGCTGTTCGCCGCCGCCGCGGGCCTGACGCGGCAACGGGATTGCACCACGCACCATACCTGCCTGGCACAGCTGGCCAGCATCGACCCGAGCGCGCGGCTGCATGACAACCGCATCTTTGTCGAGGACGGCAGGCTCGTCAGCAGCGCGGGCATCACCGCCGGCATCGACCTGGCGCTGCACATGGTGTCGCGCCACTGCGGCCCGCGGGTGGCCAGTGAAACGGCGCGCGACATGGTCGTCTACCAGCGGCGCGCCGGCACGGACTCGACGCTATCGCCCTGGCTGGACCACCGCAGCCACCTGCATCCGGGCGTGCACCGGGTACAGGACGCGGTCATTCGCGATCCGGCGGCACCCTGGTCGGCGCAATCGTTGGCGGACCAGGCGCATACCAGCGCGCGCCACCTGACCCGGCTGTTCCGCGAACACGCGGGCTGCACGCCGATGGATTACCTCTATCAGATACGCGTGGCGCTGGCGCGCGACCTGCTGCGCGATACCCGGCTGGATCTGGAGCGCGTGGCCGAGAAATCGGGATTTGGTTCGGCGCAGCACATGCGCCGCGTGTGGCGCAAGTTCCAACCGCTTACTCCCAGCCTGGCGCGCGCGGCGCCCACCATGCAATGACGGCGCCGCGGCGCCGTCATTTTCTGCGTCGGTGCCGCTGGGCGGCCCCGGACCGGTTGGAGTCGAGCCTGCTCTAGTCCTTGCGCAGCTTGCCCGGCAGCAGCGGGCCCTGCATCTCGCGGATGGCCTCGACGAATTCGCCTATGTCCTCGAAGCTCTTGTAGACCGAGGCGAAGCGCACGTACGCCACCTTGTCGAGCTTGCGCAGTTCGTTCATGACCAGCTCGCCGATATGTTCGCTGGGCACTTCGCGCAGCCCGCTGGCCAGCAACTGCTCTTCGATCCGGGCGACCGCCGCGTCCACGTCTTCCGTGCTGACGGGGCGCTTGCGCAGCGCCAGGCTCAGGCTGGCGCGCAGCTTGCCGGGATCGTAGTCGCTGCGGCTGCCGTTGCGCTTCACGATGGAAGGCATGGCCAGCTCCACCCGTTCATAGGTGGTGAAGCGCTTGTCACAGGACAGGCAGCGGCGGCGACGGCGTATGGCGTCGCCTTCTTCGGAGACCCGGCTGTCGACGACCTGCGTTTCGGCATTGCCGCAAAATGGACACCGCATGTGTGATCCCTAAAGGCGCTGAGGGCAATAGTTAAGCATATTGTAACGAGACGCCGAGCCGCCAGCGCCAATAAGGGCTAATCCGCCCCCGTATTTTTTGCCAGGGTACCGCCCCGAAAGCAAAGGGACGGCGCCTTGCGGGGCCGTCCCTT
The DNA here is from genome assembly GCF_036567245.1 of Achromobacter sp. GTDB lineage: Bacteria > Pseudomonadota > Gammaproteobacteria > Burkholderiales > Burkholderiaceae_B > Achromobacter. The sequence continues at coordinate 5,615 of NZ_DATCUY010000321.1, forward strand.
ATGGAGCGCTACGGCCGGGCCGCAGCCCGCCGCAGGGATGCTCGCTTACTTCTTACCGTAGACCGGCAGGCGCGAGGTCAGTTCATTGACGCGGGCGCGCACGGCGGCGATGTTGGCTTCGTCGCGCGGATTGTCCAGCACGTCGGCGATCAGGTTGGCGGTCAGCTCGGCTTCCGCTTCGGTGAAGCCGCGCGTGGTCATGGCCGGCGTGCCCAGGCGGATGCCGCTGGTCACGAAAGGCTTTTCCGGATCGTTCGGGATGGCGTTCTTGTTGACCGTGATGTGGGCCTGGCCCAGCACGGCCTCAGCTTCCTTGCCCGTGATGCCCTTGGAACGCAGGTCCACCAGCATGACGTGGCTTTCGGTGCGGCCGGAAACGATGCGCAGGCCGCGCTTGACCAGCGTGTCGGCCAGCACCTTGGCGTTCTTGACCACTTGCTGCGCGTAGTCCTTGAAGGCGGGATCCAGCGCTTCCTTGAAGGCCACGGCCTTGCCGGCGATGACGTGCATCAGCGGACCGCCCTGGATGCCGGGGAAAATTGCCGAGTTGATGATCTTCTCGTGCTCGGCCTTCATCATGATGACGCCGCCGCGCGGGCCGCGCAGCGACTTGTGCGTGGTCGAGGTGACGAAGTCGGCGTGCGGGACCGGGTTGGGGTAGGCGCCGCCAGCGACCAGGCCAGCGTAGTGGGCGATGTCGACCATGAACAGCGCGCCGTTTTCACGGGCTATGCGGGCCATGCGCTCGAAGTCGATGTGCAGGGCGTAGGCGGAGGCGCCGGCCACGATCAGCTTGGGCTTGTGCTCCTTGGCCAGTTGCTCGACCTGGTCGTAGTTCAGGACTTCGTTTTCGTCCAGGCCGTAGGAGATGAAGTTGTACAGCTTGCCCGAAGCGTTGACCGACGCGCCGTGCGTCAGGTGGCCGCCTTCGGCCAGGCTCATGCCCAGCACGGTGTCGCCCGGCTTCAGGACGGCCATGTACACGCCCTGGTTGGCCTGCGAGCCCGAGTTGGGCTGCACGTTGGCGGCTTCGGCGCCGAAGATCTGCTTCAGGCGGTCGATGGCCAGTTGCTCGACCACGTCCACGTATTCGCAACCGCCGTAGTAGCGCTTGCCCGGATAGCCTTCGGCGTACTTGTTGGTGAGCTGCGTGCCCTGGGCTTCCATGACGGCCGGGCTGGCGTAGTTCTCCGAGGCGATCAGCTCGATGTGCTGTTCCTGGCGGACGTCTTCCTTCTGGATGGCGGCCCAAACGTCCGGGTCAGCCTTGGACAAGGTGAGGTTGCGGTCAAACATGACGGGAGTTCCTGAGGCGGTAAGAGAGGAGAAAACTGCGCCCGGGTGGGTAAACCCGGAGAATGACGGATAGTTTACCGCGTCGGACAGAATCAATTGCCCTCAAAATGCCGGGAACCCGGGCAAAATTGCCTCGACTAGCGCGAAAACCACGCCATCCTGCGCGGACCGGAAACCGGTCTCAACCCGACTTGAGAAACTTTCATGCAAAGCGCCACGGGCTAAAAATCTACTTTTGAGTAGCCCAAGTCCGAAGCAGACGAAAAAAAGGCCGCAGAATCTGCGGCCCTCGCTGTGGCGTGACAGGATCAGGCCGAGGTGGCGCCGATCTGCTTGGGAGCCAGCTTGGGATTCAGCGTATAGGTGCCCGTCAACGACGCCTGCGCCAGCACGTGCTTCTGGATGGCGCGCAGCGCGTCCTCGCCCGTGAAGGAACCCTGCAGGTTCAGCGTGGGCACGTCCAGCGCGTACAGGGTGAACACGTAGCGGTGCACGATCGCGTCGTTCCAGGGCGGGCACGGGCCGTCATAGCCGAAGTAGTCGCCGCTCATGTCGTGATCGTTGGCAAACCATGACGAATACGAGTTGATGCCCTGGCGCGCGTCCATCGGCGCCAGCGGGCCGCCCTTGCCACGCGGCGTGATGCCGCTGGAGAAGGTGCCTTCCTCGATGTCGCGCAGGTCGGCAGGCAGGTCGACCAGCACCCAATGGAAGAAATCCACGCGGGGCAGGCCGGCCGGCACCTCGCGGCCTTCCTGGTTGACGTCGTCGGGCTCGGAGGGCACATCGGGGTCGTGGCAGATCAACGCAAACGACTGCGTGCCCGCCGGAACCTCGTCCCAGGAAAACTGCGGGTTGAAGTTGTCTGCCAGCGCGACGTGCGATTGCGCATCGATCCGGCCGAAGGCGTAGCGTTCGGGAATCGACTCGTTATCGGAAAAGGACAAACTCGAAAGTTTCATGTCGTGCTCCTAGAAGTGCCGCAAAGGCCCCACTGCCCCTGTCTGTACCCTCAGCGTATCAAAACTTCGCAATCATGGGTTCAAGTTAACACGCGCAAATTTGCGCTTGCCCACCTGAACGACGTAAGTCCCCGCCGGCAATTGCAACGTTTTGTCTTCCACCCGGTCGCCGTTGACGCGCACGCCGCCCTGCTCCACGTTGCGCTGCGCTTCCGAACCCGAAGCCACCAGACCGGCTTCGCGCAGCAGCTTGAGGATGCCTACCGGCGCGCCGCCGATGTTCACCTCGGGCATGTCCTCGGGGATCGCGCCGTCGCGGAAACGAGCCTCGAACGAGGCCAGCGCCTCGTCGGCGGCCTTGGCGGAATGGAAGCGCGTGATGATTTCCTGGGCCAGCATGACCTTGGCGTCGCGCGGGTTGCGGCCGCCGTCGATCTCCTGCTTGAGGGCGGCGATGTCTTCCAGCGTGCGGAACGACAGCAGTTCGAAGTAGCGCCACATCAGCGTGTCGGAAATCGACATGAGCTTGCCGAACATCGAATCGGGTGACTCCGAAATGCCTATGTAGTTGCCCTTGGACTTGGACATCTTCTCTACGCCGTCCGTCCCCACCAGCAAGGGCATCGTCAAGATGCACTGCGGCTCCTGGCCATACTCCTTTTGCAGCTCGCGCCCGACCAGCAGGTTGAACTTCTGATCGGTGCCCCCCAGCTCCAGATCGGACTTCAGCGCCACCGAGTCATAGCCCTGCATCAGCGGATACAGGAATTCATGCACCGAGATCGGAATGCCGCCCTTGAAGCGCTTGGTGAAGTCCTCGCGCTCCATCATGCGCGCGACCGTGTAGCGGGACGCAAGCTGGATCATGCCGCGCGCGCCCAGCGGATCGCACCACTCGGAGTTGTAGCGGATCTCGGTACGGGCCGGGTCCAGCACCAGGCTGGCCTGGGCGTAATAGGTCTTGGCATTGGACTCGATCTGCTCACGCGTGAGCGGCGGGCGGGTATTGTTGCGGCCGCTGGGATCGCCGATGGTGGAGGTGAAATCGCCGATCAGGAAGATGACGTTGTGCCCCATGTCCTGCAGCTGGCGCATCTTGTTCAGCACCACGGTATGGCCCAGGTGGATGTCCGGCGCGGTCGGATCCAGCCCCAGCTTGATGCGCAGGGGTACGCCCGTGGCGCGGCTCCTGGCAAGCTTGCGGGCGAATTCGGACTCGACCAGCAACTCATCGCAACCGCGCTTCGCTATACGCAGGTCTGCTTCGACTTCGGGGGTAATCGGGGCTTCTGTGGATGACATGGCAGGGGGACCAACTCGGCTTCAGCCGATAAAAAGGTGTAAAAAGTGACGAAAACTATCGAAAATTCTAGCCGAATCAGCTAGGATACCGCCCTAATCATACGCAATTGTCATATATACGCAGTTGCGGTCCGGTTTACACCCCGTCGTTCACAAGATGCGCCCCGCGCCCAGCCCTTGCCCCGAATATGTGCGCGCGAGGGCAGTTCGTGTCACGCACCCTGCGAGCTCAAGCCACCTGAGAGGGTAACTTCACGATGAATCGTGGCCTCCACGAACTGGCGAGTAGCATCAAGCGCAAAGTTGCTGCCCTGTTTGCGCCCGTTGAGCCCAAGCCCCAGCGCTCGGGACTTTTCCGCCGCACTCTTCTCGTCACCGCAATCGGTCTGTTCGCAGGCGCCGCCGCCCTCGGCATGGTGCAGCAACCCGACCGCACCGAACTCCCCCCTTCGCGCATCATCAGCAGCGTCCTGCCGTTAAGCGCCGAGCAAGTCGAAGTCAGCACGCCCAGCGCCGCGCCCTATATCAGCGAAACCCGGATCCGCGCCGGCGATACGCTGGCCGCGGTGCTGCAGCGCCTGGAACTGGACGTGCCCAGCCTGCAGACCTTCCTGACGCATGAAGCCAGCGCCCGCAGCATCTACAAGCTGTACCCGGGCCGCTCGGTGCAGGCCGCGACGGACGAGGCCGGCAACCTGATCTGGCTGCGTTACATCCACACCCCCGGCAACGAGGCGGATGGCCAGGTCGTGACGCGCATGCTGCACGTCGCGCCCGCGGGCGACAGCTACAAGGCCGAGGAAATCACCGAAAGCACCGAGCGCCAGACCCGCGTCGCCGTGGGCACGATCCGCTCATCGCTGTTCGGCGCCACCGACGCCGCCGGCATCCCGGACTCGGTCACCATGCAGATGGCCGACATCCTCAGCGCCAAGATCGACTTCCTGCGCGATCTGCGCCAGGGCGACAAATTCCGCGTGGTCTACGAAGTGCGTTCGCACGACGGCCGCTATGCCGGCGCCGGCCGCGTGCTGGCCCTGGAATTCATCAATGGCGACAAGACCTACAACGCGGTCTGGTTCAGCCCCGACGAAAAGAGCGGTTCGTACTACGACTTCGACGGCACCAGCCTGCGCGGCGCGTTCCTGCGCACCGCCCTGAAGTTCAGCCGCATCAGCTCCACCTTCGGCATGCGCATGCATCCCATCCATAAGACCTGGACGGGACACAAGGGCGTGGACTACGCGGCGCCCTCGGGCACGCCGATCCATTCCACGGCCGATGGCACGGTGGAATTCTCCGGCTGGCAGAACGGCTACGGCAACGTCGTCATCGTCAAGCACCACGGCAAGTACTCGACGCTGTACGCTCACCAGAGCCGCATCGCCGAAGGCGTCACCAAGGGTTCGAAGATTTCGCAGGGCCAACTGCTGGGCTATGTCGGCGCCACCGGCTGGGCCACCGGCCCTCACCTGCACTACGAATTCCGCGTGGACAACCAGCCGATCGATCCGCTGTCGGTGGACCTGCCGGTCGCCCGCAGCCTGGAGCCCGCCGAAGTCCGCGCCTTCAACCAGGCCGTGGCTCCGTACAAGGCGCAGATCCAGTTGCTGACCGAATTCCAGCAGACCCTGCCCGACGCGCTGACCAACGTGGCCAGCCGCTAAAGCCGGTCGAACGCTCCCGCAAAGCGGCCCCGCACTTTCTGCTGCGCGGCCGCTTTTTCTTTGCCGAGGCTCTCGTGAATTCCCCCACCACCCCGCAGCACCAGGACTCGCAGCTCTACATCGGACTGATGTCGGGTACCAGCGTCGACGGCGTGGACGGCGTGCTGGTGCGCCTGGACGACGGCCAGGCGCCGGCCGTACTCGCCAGCGCCAGCCTGTCCATGCCGGCGGACCTGCGGTGCGAATTGCTGGCACTGAATCTGTCCGGCGACGACGAACTGGCCCGCGCCGCCCTGGCCGCGAACGGACTCGCCCGCCTGTACGCCCAGGCCGTGGCCGCCCTGCTTCAGCAAGCCGGCATCCAGGCCGGCGACGTGACCGCCATCGGCGCGCACGGCCAGACCGTCCGGCACCGACCCGACCTCGGCTACACCGTGCAGCTCAATGCCCCCGCCCTGCTGGCGGAACTGGCCGGCATCGACGTGGTGGCGGATTTCCGCAGCCGCGACGTGGCTGCCGGCGGCCAGGGCGCGCCGCTGGTGCCGCCCTTCCATGCCGCCATCTTCGGCGCGCCGCAAGGCCGCGCCGTACTCAATCTGGGCGGCATCGCCAACGTGACGCTGCTGGAGCCGGGACAGGCTCCCCGCGGCTTCGACACCGGGCCCGCCAACGTCCTGCTGGATGGCTGGTGCCAGCGCCACCTGGGCCAGCCCTATGACGCCGACGGCCGCTGGGCCTCCACCGGCCAGGTACTGGCTGCGCTGCTGGAACAATTGATCGCCAGCGAACCCTGGTTCGCCCTACAGCCGCCCAAATCCACTGGACGCGACCTGTTCAACATGCAGTGGCTGGACGATCGCCTGGCTACGTTCGACGGCCCCAAGCCCGCGCCGCAAGACGTGCAGGCTACGCTGCAGCGCCTGACGGCGCGCACGGTCGCCAACGCTGTCGATGCCGCCGCGGCAGGCACGCAGGAAGTCTTCGTATGTGGAGGCGGCGCGCGCAACCCGGGCCTGATGCGCGAGCTGGCGTACTGCCTGCAGCGCCCTGTGCGCGCCACGGATGCGCTGGGCGTGCCGGCGCAGGAAGTCGAGGCCCTGGCCTTCGCCTGGCTGGCGCAAGCGTTCGTGCAGCGCAGGCCTGCGGGCCTGCCCGCCGTCACCGGCGCGCGCGGCGCCCGCATCCTGGGCGCACTTTATCCCGCCTGAAGCCCGCGCCCCAATGCAAAAAGCCCTTCGGCGCGCCGAAGGGCTTTTTATTTCCTGCCCGGGTGATTACACCGAGAACGAGGAGCCGCAGCCGCAGGTGGTGCTGGCGTTGGGATTGCGGATGACGAACTGCGCGCCTTCCAGGTCTTCCTTGTAGTCGATCTCTGCGCCGACCAAGTACTGGAAGCTCATCGGGTCGACGAGCAGTTGCACGCCAGCCTTGTCCAGCACGGTGTCGTCATCGTTCACGACTTCGTCGAAGGTGAAGCCGTACTGGAAACCCGAACAGCCTCCGCCCTGCACAAAAACGCGCAGCTTCAGCTCAGGATTGCCTTCTTCGGCCAACAGATCCTTCACCTTGGCCGCAGCCGAGTCGGTAAATACCAGGGGAGCAGGCGGGGCGGCCTGCAGGTCGACGGTTTCGGTCACTGCATTCATGGTTCACTCCTGGCCGGGTTCGGCCATATTTCGGTGAGCGGCAACGGCGCTCGCATGGTGTCACTATAGCGCAGGGCTTGCGCAGACTCAAAGTTCGAGCTTGACGCTTCTTGACGCCCGGACAGTATCGCCCTCCAGGACGCTGACGGTTACGCTTTCGGGGACAAATCCCTCGGGCAGCGCCAGGATGCCCTGGCTGCGTTGATACTGGTCGAACTGCAGAGCCAAAGGCGAGGTCTGCGCGCTGTCGCCAGGGATGGCGACGGAGCCGGACTCGGCCTTGACCTGCATGGGCGCCAGGTCCACCTTCACGGTCTCGCCCTTCAGGACGCCGGTAGCCTGGAAGCGCAGGGCTCCCGAAAACGGCGCACTGCCGTTACGGCCGCTGCGCATCAGCAGGACCTTGTAGCGCAGGCCGCCGCCGCTGCGGTCGATCTCGACGCCGCGGATGTCCACCGAGCCCTCGGGGCCGGGCGGCAGCAACTGCTCGTAGAACGCCAGTTGATCGCGCACCCTGCCGACCTCGGCCTGGACGGTGCGCAATTGCGCTTCCAGTTCCTGGCGCGCGGCGCGTTCGATGACCAGCTCGCCATCGGCAGTGTCGAGCTGCCCTTGCGTGTAGCGCAGCTGTGTCGACTGCTGGCGCATGGCCTCTTCCTGGACCTCGGCCTGGCGGGCGCTGATAACAACTGCATCCTGCGGCCGGTAGAGCTGGCGGGCGTAGAAAAAGCTGGCCGAACCGCCCAGCAGCACGCCGATCAGCAAGCCCGCGAATACGCGCATCAGCCCGCCCACGGGGCGAGGTTTGGGTGGGATGGAGGAATCAGCGGGCATAAAGAGCGGCGGCTTGCGGCCCATGGCAGCAAGCCTGCGGACATCAAGGCAGGATCGCGACCTGATCCAGGCCGGTCGATTCAGGGACGCCGAACATCAGGTTCATGTTCTGGACGGCCTGGCCGGCGGCGCCCTTGACCAGGTTGTCCTGGACCACCATGACGATCAGTTGGTCGCCATTGCCGGGGCGGCTGAGCGCGATGCGCAGGTTGTTCGAGGCGCGCACCGAACGGGTTTCGGGCAGACTGCCGACAGGCATCACGTCGACGAAGGGTTCGTCGGCGTAGCGCTTTTCGAACAGAGCCTGGAAGTCGGTGTCGCGGGCCTCGGGCAGGATGCGCGCGTAGATGGTGGAGAACATGCCGCGGATCATCGGCACCAAGTGGGGCACGAAGGTCAGGCCGACCTTACCGCCGGCGATCTTTTCCAGTTGCGCGACGATTTCAGGGTGGTGGCGGTGGCCGGCCACGCCATAAGCCTTGAAGTTGTCGGAGGCTTCGGAGAACAGCGAGCCCACTTCGGCCTTGCGGCCGGCACCCGAGACGCCCGACTTGCAGTCGGCGATCAGGGTTTGCGCGTCGACCAGCTGCTTGCCGCCTTCCAGCAGCGGGGCCAGGCCCAGCAGCACGGTGGTGGGATAGCAGCCGGGGTTGCCGATGACGCGGGCCTTCGAGATGGCCTCGCGGTTCAGTTCCACCAGGCCATACTGGGATTCGGCCAGGATGTCCGGGCAGGTATGGGGAATCTTGTACCAGCGTTCAAAGGTGGGGATGTCCTGCAGGCGGAAGTCCGCGGCCAGGTCGATGACGCGGGTACCCGCTGCGATCAGTTCCTGGGCCTGGGCCATGGCCACGCCGTGGGGCGTCGCGAAGAACACGACGTCGCAATCCGTCAGCGAGGCCTTTTCCGGCGCCGAGAAGGCGAGGTTCACGCGGCCGCGCAGGTTCGGATACATGTCAGCCACCGGCAACCCGTCTTCCTTGCGGGACGTGATGGCGGTCAATTCCACATTGGGATGCTGCGACAGCAAGCGCAGCAGCTCGACGCCGGTGTAACCGGTGCCGCCGACGATACCAACCTTGATGCGGGTGTTCGATGCTTGGGCCATGATGTGTGCTCTTCGTAGAACGAGGATCGATTGTATCGCTCGGGAAAGCGGGTGTTGCGGCTAAGAGCCCGAAATGGCACCGCAGTCCTTCTTTCCGACCGGGAGGAATGCGCGGAGTTCCGCGCGAGACGTACAGCGTCCGGACGGCGCCCGGCGCTGGAACAAAAGGCGCGAAAAAAAGCCCGCCGAAGCGGGCTTTTTGAGCAGCGTATTAACGCTTGCTGAACTGCTTGCGCCGACGTGCCTTGCGGAAGCCGACCTTCTTGCGTTCGACTTCGCGAGCATCGCGGGTAACAAAGCCAGCTTGGGACAGCGCGGGCTTCAGGGTCGCGTCGTAATCGATCAGGGCACGCGTGATGCCGTGACGGATTGCGCCAGCCTGGCCGGTTTCGCCGCCGCCGTGCACATTGACCTTGATGTCGAACGATTCCAGGTGGCTGGTCAGTTCCAGCGGCTGGCGCACGATCATGCGGCCGGTTTCGCGAGCAAAGAACTCGTCGACGGGCTTGCCGTTGACGACGATCTTACCCGTGCCCTTCTTGATGAAAACGCGAGCCACCGAGGTTTTGCGACGGCCGGTTCCGTAATTCCAGTTACCGATCATGGCGTTTCCTTAGATATCCAGCGTCTTGGGCTGCTGGGCGGTGTGCGGGTGCTCG
>NZ_DATCUY010000322.1:0-5908 GCF_036567245.1 Achromobacter sp.
ACCCAGGTTCCGTTCCGCCTGCATGCCGAACCCGCCGGCATTCCGGCCGCGGATTGGCAATCGCTCTACCGGCCGCTCGATGACGACTCGACCGCCAAGACGGCGCCGCTACGCGAACCCGCGCCCACTCCCGCCGCCGCCCTGCCCGCGGACGAGGAACATCCGCTGGGCATGGCGCTGGCGCAGCTGCACGGCATCTACATCCTGGCGCAGACCCGCCGCGGCATCGTGCTGGTGGACATGCACGCCGCCCATGAGCGGGTGGTCTACGAACAACTCAAGCACGCCCTGGACGCGCGCAGCCTGCCGCGCCAGGACCTGCTGGTGCCCGTGGTGTTCCACGCCCAGGAAAAGGACGTGGCGCTGGTCGAGGAATTCGACGAGCAATTGAACGAGCTGGGCTTCGAAATGCGTCAGTCCGGCCCCACCTCGATCGCCGTGCGCTCCGTGCCGGCCATCCTGGCCCGCGGCGACATCGAGACGCTGGCCCGCGCCGTGCTGCGCGACCTCGGCGCCGTGGGCGTTTCGCGCCTGCTGACCGAACAGCGCAACGAACTGCTGTCCACCATGGCCTGCCACGGCTCCGTGCGCGCCAACCGCAAGCTCACCATCGAAGAGATGAACGGGCTGCTGCGCCAGATGGAAGCCACCGAACGCGCCGACCAGTGCAACCACGGCCGCCCCACCTGGATCCAGTGGTCGGTGTCCGACCTGGACAAGCTCTTCCTGCGCGGGCAATAAGCTTGTCGCCGTCCTCCTCCCCAAACGCGACCTCGCTGGTCGTCTGCCTGGCCGGCCCCACCGCGGCCGGCAAGAGCGCCTCCACCCTGGCGCTGGCCGAGCGCTGGCCGCTGGAAATCGTCAACGTCGATTCGGCCACGATCTATCGCGGCATGGACATCGGCACCGCCAAGCCCTCGCCCGAGGAACAGGCGCAGGTGCCGCAGCACTTGCTGGACATCCTCGATCCCATCCAGTCCTACTCCGCCGCCGACTTTGTCGCCGACGCGCTGCGCCTGATAGACGAAATCCGCGCGCGCGGGCGCATCCCGCTGCTGGCGGGCGGCACCATGATGTACTACAAGGCGCTGCGCGACGGACTGGACGATCTGCCCCAGGCGGATCCGGCGCTGCGCGCCGAGCTGGAAGCGCGCGCCGCCATCCAGGGCTGGCCCGCGCTGCACGCCGAACTGGCGCAACGGGATCCCGTCACCGCTGCGCGCCTGGCGCCCAACGACAGCCAGCGCATCCAGCGCGCGCTGGAAATCTGCATGCTGTCCGGCCAGCCCATGTCCGCCCTGCTGCTGCGCGGCCAACGCCCGCGCGACGACCAGGGCAACCAGTACCTCACCATCAGCCTGGAGCCCTCAGACCGCGCCGCGCTGCATGCCCGCATCGAGCAGCGCTTCGACGCCATGCTGGACCGCGGCCTGCTCGATGAAGTGCGCGCCCTGCGCGCCAGGGGCGACCTGCACACGGGCCTGCCTTCCGTGCGCTGCGTGGGCTACCGGCAGATGTGGTCCCACCTGGACGGCGAGGTCGACCTGGCCACGGCCCGCGAACAGGGTATCGCGGCGACGCGCCAGCTGGCCAAGCGCCAGATCACCTGGCTGCGCGCGCAACCCGAGCGCGCCATCGTCGACTGCCTGGCGGCGGATGCCGTGGCGCAGACCATAGACGCGATGGCCATCGCGCTGGCGGGGCGCGCCTAGGCAGGCTTCCTGGCATACGCCGGGCACAAAAAAACCGCGCCGTGGCGCGGTTTCTCATTGCGGCGGAGAGCCAGGCTTACACCACGAAGGTCTGCGCCATGCCTTCCTTCTGCTCGACGATTTCGCCCAGCGTGCTGACGGTCTCGCCCTGCTCGCGCAGCGTGGCCGCGATGGCTTCGGCCTGTGCCGGATCCACCACCAGCACCATGCCGATGCCGCAGTTGAAGACGCGGTACATCTCGGTGTCTTCGACGCCGCCCTGCTGTTGCAGCCACTGGAACAGCTTGGGCATTTCCCAGTTGGCGCGGTGCAGCTGGGCCGACAGGCCAGGCTGCAGGATGCGCGGCACGTTGTCCAGCAGGCCGCCGCCGGTGATGTGGGCCAGGCCCTTGATGCCGGTGCCGTGCTTGGCCAGCGCGGCCAGCACCTGCTTCACGTAGATGCGGGTCGGCGCCATGACCACGTCGACCAGCGGCTGGCCGTGGAAATCGTCGTCGGGCTTGGCGTTGGCGCGCTCGAGGATCTTGCGCAGCAGGGAATAGCCGTTGGAGTGCGCGCCGCTGGAAGCCAGGCCCAGCACCACGTCGCCGGTCTTGATCGACTGGCCGGTGATGATGGCGGACTTTTCGACCGCGCCCACCGCGAAACCGGCCAGGTCGTACTCGCCATCCGGATACATGCCCGGCATTTCGGCGGTTTCACCGCCGATCAGTGCGCAGCCCGACAGCTCGCAGCCCTTGGCGATGCCGCCCACCACCGACGCCGCCGTATCCACCGAAAGCTTGCCGCAGCCGAAATAGTCCAGGAAGAACAGCGGTTCCGCGCCTTGGACCAGGATGTCGTTGACGCTCATGGCGACCAGGTCGATACCCACGGTGTCGTGGCGGTTCCAGTCGAACGCCAGGCGCAGCTTGGTGCCCACGCCGTCGGTGCCCGAGACCAGCACGGGCTCCTTGTACGACTTCGGCACTTCGAACAGGCCGCCAAAGCCGCCAATACCGGCCAGCACCCCGGGACGCATGGTGCGCGCCGCAAGCGGTTTGATACGGTCGACCAGGGCGTCGCCTGCGTCGATGTCGACACCGGCATCGCGGTAGGTCAGAGGGGCGGTAGGTTGATTCGTCATGAGAAATGCCGTGGGGTATGTAACAATTGCTGGGATTTGGGTGGAACGCCCTGCATTTTACGATGTTGCGGGCGCAAGCAGGGATCATCCCTGCCGCGGCGCCGCGAAAGCGGTCCGGACCGGGACGGGCCCGCCAGGACCGGCCGGGGCCGGCGCGGCAGGCAGAACCGGCGCAAACCCAGGCCAGTCCAGGGCCTTGGACGCGACACCTTGGCCCGAGGTGGTTTAAAGTGTAGGGTTGGCCGGTATTGATTTTGCCAGTTTCTGGCGATCAAAACCCGGCGGCCAAAGCCCGAGCAGGGCAGTTTTGACCTGCCGGATTGACCTATCGCTGTATTGATCTGTACTACCTGCCTCGTTTCGGCACCCTGTAAGCTCCCATGAACCGCCAGCTGCTGCTCGACGTTCTCCCCGCGCCAGCGCCATCGCTGAACAACTATATCGCTGGCCCCAATGGGGAAGCGCTGGCGGCGGTGCGCGCGCTGCTTCCCGGCCGCGCCCTGTACATCTGGGGCGCCGCGGGCTGCGGCCGCACCCATCTGCTGCGCGCGCTGACCGCCCGCCCCGACGCCGTCTACATCGACGCCAACGGCGAAAACATGCTGCGCCGCCTGGCCGAAGCCGATTCCAAGTCGCCCATGCCCAAATTCGTCGCCGTCGATGATGTGCACCGCATGAACGACAGCCGCCAGGCCGCCCTGTTTGCGCTCTACAACCGCTGGCGCGAATCCGCCGCCACCGGCCGCGCCTTTGCGCTGGCGCTGGCGGGCGACCGCGCGCCGCTATCGATGCCGCTGCGCGAGGACCTGCGCACGCGCCTGGGCTGGGACCTGGTGTTCCGCCTGGACCCGCTGTCCGACGCCGACAAGCTGGCCGCCCTATCGGCCCAGGCGGCCGAGCGCGGCATGCATCTGGCGCCCGAAATCATCAACTGGATGCTCACGCACCACGAGCGCGACATCCGCAAGCTGGCGGAGCTGATCGACGCGCTGGACCGTTATTCCCTGGCCACCGGCCGTCCCATCACCCTGCCTCTGTTGCGGGCCATGCTCGCAGACCCTGATTCACAACGCACATGACCTCCCGACGCCTCGCCCTGTTCGACCTGGATCACACCCTGTTGCCGCTGGATAGCGACTATCAATGGGCCGACTATCTGGCACGCACGGGCCGCGCCGGGGATCCCGCCGAAGCCCGCCGCCAGAACGACGATCTGATGGATCGCTACAACCGCGGCGAACTCACCGCCGAGCAGGCCGCCGAGTTCATGCTCGGCCTGCTGGCCGCGCATACCCCCTATGACCTGGCGGCCTGGCACGAAGCCTTCATGGAAGAAGTGATCCGCCCGTCCATGACGCCCGCCGCGCGCGACCTGGTGCAATCGCACCTGGAAGCCGGCGACCTGTGCGCGGTGGTCACGGCCACCAACAGCTTCGTCACCGCCCCCATCGCGCGCGCCTTCGGCGTGCCCCACCTCGTGGCCACCGACGCGGAATACCTGCGCGGACGCTACACCGGCCGCATCCTCGGCACGCCCAGTTTCAAGGAAGGCAAGGTGGTGCGCGTCAACGACTGGCTGGCCGGCATGGGATTGGGGCTTGCGGATTTTTCGGAATCGTTTTTCTATAGCGATTCGGTCAACGATGTACCCCTGCTGGAAAAAGTGACCCGCCCGATCGCAGCCAACCCCAGCCCGACCCTGCGCGGCATCGCCCAGGAACGCGGCTGGCAAGTGATCGACTTGTTCGACCACATGGAAGATTCGAAGTCCTAAATGATCACTGAAACCATAAAAAAATTCGTCGGCCGACTGTTCGCGCCGGCAGCCCGGGGGCCGTTGCGCATCACGCGCGACAAACACGGCATCGACCGCCGCAACGTCTCGCGCCACGCGATCAAGGTCTGCGAAGTGCTGCGCCAGCACGGCTATGACGCCTACATCGTGGGCGGCGCCGTGCGCGACCTGATCGTGGGCCTGGAGCCCAAGGACTTCGACGTGGCCACCAACGCCACGCCCGAGCAGATCCGCCCGCTGTTCCGCCGCGCCCGCATCATCGGCCGCCGCTTCCAGCTGGTGCACGTGGTCTTCGGCCAGGAAATCATCGAAACCTCCACCTTCCGCGCGCCCGCCTCGGAAGACCAGGAGACCGACGAGCACGGCCGCATCCTGCGCGACAACGTGTTCGGCTCGCACGAAGAAGACGCGGCGCGCCGCGACTTCACCATGAACGCGCTCTACTACGACCCGCACAACGAGGAAGTCATCGACTTCCACAATGGCGTGGCCGACCTCAAGAAGCGCCAGGTCCGCATCATCGGCGACCCGGCCAGGCGCTACCGCGAAGATCCGGTCCGCATGCTGCGCGCGGTGCGCTTCGCCGCCAAGCTCAACGGCACGATAGACCCGGCCACGCGCCAGCCCATCAGCACCATGGCCGAGCTCATCGACAACGTGCCGGCCTCGCGCCTGTTCGACGAAATGCTCAAGCTGCTGACCTGCGGCCATGCCATGGACTGCCTGCGCCAGCTGCGCGCCGACGGCCTGCACAAGGGCCTCCTGCCCTTGCTGGACGTGGTGCTGGAACAGCCCGGCGGCGAGCATTTCGTGGAACTGGCGCTGGAACGCACCGACGCGCGCGTGCGCTCCGGCAAGACCATCAGCCCCAGCTTCCTGTTCGCCGCGCTGCTGTGGCAGCAGGTCGAGGCGCGCTGGAAGCAACTGCGCGCCCAGGGCGAACACACCATCCCGGCGCTGTCGCAGGCCGCCGATTCGGTGCTGGACGAACAAACCGAAAAGCTCGCCATCCAGCGCCGCTTCTCCTCGGACATGCGCGAGATCTGGTTCATGCAGCCGCGTTTCGAGCGCCGCATGGGCAAGACCATCTACCGCATGATCGAGCAGCCGCGCTTCCGTGCCGCCTGCGACTTCCTGCAGTTGCGCGCCGCCGCCGGCGAATTCGACAGCGTGCTGGCGCAATGGTGGATGGACCTGGCCAACGCCGACGACGTCACCCGCAGCGAGATGATCGAAGAGATAGCCCGCCAGCCGCGCGAAGCCGGCGACGCGCCC
>NZ_DATCUY010000323.1:0-7467 GCF_036567245.1 Achromobacter sp.
CGTGTTCACTCGCCTGAAAGACCCGGCAATATTCAGGCAGGCTTACGTCGCTTACGACACCGTATGCTGGCCGGGCAACCTCGATATCGCCCCTGAAACCCTCTATGACCGATCGCAGCCCGCGTGATGCTTAACGCCCCCGCCGCGAATCCGCAGAGCCCGGCACAGCATTCGGCCCGAGGGCGGGCCTCCCACCGGGGTGGTCCTGTGGGAGCGGCGCGCACCATTCGGCCCGAGGGCGGGCCTCCCACAGCGTTTTCCTGTGGGAGCGGCGCCCCCGCCGCGAATCTCCCGTCGCCGGCGCAGCATTCGGCCCGAGGGCGGGTCTCCCGTCGGGTCGTCCTGTGGGAGCGGTCCCCCCGCCGCGAAAAAACTGGCCGATCGGCTTGTTCGCCATGACCTCGCCCACTCAAGCAGGCTTGGCTGCGCGCAGCATCACGGCATTCCTGTGGGGCAGCGGCGGTGCATTCCTGCGCTTGTTCATGCAGATAAGCGTTCAGATTGTGCTGGCGCGCCTGCTTGGCCCGGCGCAGTACGGCCTGTTCGCCATGAGCGTGGTAGTGATGACTTTCTCCGCCTTTTTCTCGGACATCGGCTTGGCCTATGGTTTGATCCAGCGCAAGCATCTGGACAGCACCGACATACGTTTTGTATTTACCCTGCAGGTCTTGCTCGGTTTGATCATCACTGTCGCGCTAGCGGCCCTGTCCGGGCCGCTTGCCGGCTTCTTCCGCGAGCCGCGTCTGCAGGCAATCATTCTGGCGCTGGCGCCGTTGGCCCTGTTGCAGGCAATCAGCGCGGTATCGCTCAACCTGCTCAAGCGAGAACTCGATTTCAAGGCACTGCAAATTGCGCAGACCGTCGCCTACTTCTTTGCATACGTCTGCCTCGGTATACCGCTGGGGTTGGCCGGCGCCGGTGTGTGGACCCTGGTGGTGGCCTGGGCGGCACAAAGTCTTTTGTCGCTGCTGTTGATGTATCGGGTTGTACGCCATCCGCTTGCGCCGCTGCTTCGACACCCCGATGCGTTCAGCATGGGGCACTTTGGTGGCACCGTGCTGCTTACGAACCTCATCAATTGGATCATCGGCAATATCGATCGCACCGTGATCGCACGTACTCTCGACAGCACGTCAGTTGGTCTCTACGCCAACGCCTACAACCTGGTCAATGCGCCGTCTGGCAGTATCCTGGGCGTCATGCAACCGGTGCTGTTTTCCGCGTGCGCCAAGGTGCAGCACGAGCCGCAGCGCATCCGCAAGGCCTATCTCACACTCATGGCCGGCATCACGCTGGCGATAATGCCGGTGTTTTTTGCAATTTCCGCGGTCGCGAGCACATTGGTGCTGGCCCTGTACGGGCAACGCTGGGCGCCTGCCGCCGCAGTGTTGCAACCGATTGCATTGGCCATGCCTATGGCCTTGCTGTGGGGTATCACCACCCCGGTGCTGTGGAACACTGGCCGCGCCACACTGGAATTCAAGGTGCAGCTTCCCCTTGCCGGACTGTGGGTGGTGGGTGCGCTGTGGGCTGCGCAGCATTCGCTGGCCACGATGGCGTGGACAGTGTTGGGTCTGATTTGCCTGCGAACACTGCTTTTCACTGTCTTGGCAACGCGTCAAATCGATGTGTCCCTCGGGGAATGCGCCCGCGCTATGCGTGGCGGCGTGATCTTGAGCGTGCTCACTGCGTTGGCGGCATGGGCCGCCGACCGTGTTCTGGTGGCTAGCGCGCTGGGCATGCCGGCGAGGCTCGCCATCATCATCATCACGTGTGGCTTCAGCGTGATGCTGGCTTTGCGTAGCTTTTCTGGCCTGCTCGGCCCTGATTTATCCGGTCTGCTGGCAAGCGCGATCGGACGCCTGCCCGGCCGGGGCAGGCGTGTAGTCAGCTGGTTGCTGGCACCGCAACTGCAGCGTGTGCGCGGCGGATGACTTCATGAAGGATACCTTGCGGCAAATTTCGTTAGTCATACCGCCCTCTAGTTCTGGCCTGAAAGAGCCTGTGAATAGCTCGATCGTCCATGTGAAATGTAGCCACACTATCTTTTTATCTTTCCTCGACATGATGCCCAAGATGTTCATAGGAAACGCCAGTGGGCGAGATACTCGCCATGATGCTATTGGGGCTAATTTCCGCAATTCCATTTTTGGAAGCACACATGATGAAACGCAGCAGAGCTAATCCAAAGGCCTTTATGCGGACAGCGGTTTCGGCCGATGCAAACTTGGCCGGCGCGTGCGCATGAAATTCTCGATAGTGACTGTATGCTGGAACAGCGCGGCGGTTTTGCCGCGTGCACGCGATTCGTTGAGCGCGCAGACGTGCCGGGATTACGAATGGGTGGTGGTCGACGGCGCATCGACGGACGGTACTATGGAAATCGTGCGCGACTTCGATGCGGCACCGGTGGCGAGCGTGAGCGAGCCGGACAAGGGCATTTACGATGCGATGAATAAGGGTGTGCGCATGGCACGTGGGGAGTATGTATTCTTCCTCAATTCGGACGATGCCCTACATGACCCTGATGTGCTGGCGGATGTGGCGCGGATACTGGTGGCGCAGCCGGCGGCTGATCTTCTGTATGGCAATGTGGTCTACGCATACCCGTCCCGTAAGGTGCTTCGAACGTTTGCGCATATCAACGGACTCACCTTACCGTTCGAGAACCTGTGCCATCAGGCGGTGTTTGCGCGGCGGGTGTTGTTCGACAGTGTGGGGACATTCGACACGCGCTTTCGCCTGTCTGCGGATTACGACTGGCTGATTCGCGTATTCCGCAGCGGGGCGCGCACGCGCTGGATCGACCGCCGGGTCGCGCAGTTCACGGCGGGGGGCGCGCACGCGCAGGATGCCCGCAAGCTGGCGGACGAAAACCGGCAGGTACGCCTGCAATATCTGTCGCCGCTTGCCCTGCGCGTCGGCGATCTGGCACGCCGGATTCGGCATCGCTACCACCGGCACTTCCGGGCGCATCCGCTGGGCCAACCGCCCATCGAATCATGAGGACTAACCAGTTCATTCTGCTGGATCACGGTTTCCAGCCTGAATACGAAGCCGGTTTTGCTAGCAGTCTGGCGCGCAACGGCTGGACGGTCGCCTCTGCTGGCAGCAGGTGCGTGCTGGTAGCGCTGGGGCTGCAAAGCCGATGGTTTCTGGGCGCGCAATTGGCGGGCGTGCTGAAAAAAGCGGCGCGGGCGCGCCTGGGGTGGCAGGCATGAACAGCCCGGCGCCAGAACCGGATGGCGCGCCGGCTCTGGTTGAGCGGGCGGTCGCCGGCCCCGGTGATGCGTCGGTGACGGTAGCCGTTTGTACTTTTCGGCGGCCGCAAGAATTGCAGCAGACGTTGCAGGGCTTGTGGGCGCAGCGGGGGTTGACCGGCATCGCTGTCACGGTCGTGGTGGTCGACAACGACTCGCAGGCGTCAGCCAGGGCGGTGGTGGAGTCGGCGCTGCCGCCGTCGCCGTGGTCGCTGCGCTACGTGGTCGAGCCGCGACCCGGGGTGGCGAGCGCCCGTAACCGCTGCCTGCGCGAGGCGCAGACCGAGTTGATCGCCTTCATCGACGACGACGAGGTGCCGGAGCCGACGTGGTTGGCGGCGCTGCTGCGATGCCATTCGTCGACTGCAGCGGATGCGGTGTTCGGCAGCGTCGTGCCGCGTTTCGACGGGCCGCCTCCGGTTTGGTCAATGAACGGGGCGTTGTTCACCAAGCCCCGCTACCCGACCGGCAGCGTGGTCGGTTGGGAAGCGGCGTACACCGCAAACGTCCTGCTGACCCGGCATTTGCTCGAGCTGGCGGGGGGGGCTTTCGACGAACGATTTGCCGCCAGCGGCGGCGAGGACACTCTGCTGTTTTTGCGCGCCGAGCGCGCGGGCGCAAAGCTGGTCTGGTGTGACGAAGCAGTGGTGCACGAGCACTTGCCAACGGCGCGCCTGCGTCTGGCCTGGCTGTTGCGGCGGGCGTTCAAGGGAGGCCAGAACTGGGTTCGCATCAGGGCCCAGACGAGCCCGCATGTGTGGTTGCCGATGGCCCTGCGCGGGGCCGCTTCAGCGCTTCTTTTTGCGTTGCTGCTGCTGCCGGCGCTGCTCGTGTCGCGCGGCACAGCGGTTCGCCAGGCCGTTCGAGTGGCCGGCGGGCTCGGAAAAATGTCGGCCTGGTGGGCGGATCGCGCGGCCGCCGGCGCGGCTGTCCGGCATTACGTCGGCTGAGGGTGTGGCCGTCAACGCCGTGCAAAGTCTCTGTGTTGCACTGCACGATCCGGCAGGGGCAGAAGGCGGCCGGCAGGTCGCCGAGCCTGTCCGGCGCCGCGCGAAGGCAGCCGGCGGATTTGCGGTTTCTTCCTGCTTTCGGGGTGATCCAGATTGATGTACGCACAACCGCTCGGCACTGCGGCGTTGCCGCTGTCTCGGGTATCCACCCGCTGGCCGCCGTTCTCGTCCTGGTTGCTGTTGATGCTGATCGTCGCCAAGCCGCTCAGCGACGCCTTGTACGAGATCGAGGCCGTCAAGTACCTGTACATCCTGCTGCTGGCCGGCGGCGCGTTCCTGGCGCGTGTCGGGCACGCGCTCCGGAAAACGCCCGTGGACGCGCGCAACAGGTACCTGGCCGCGTACATCTTGCTGATGGTGGGGTATTTCTACTACCTGTTCGGCTTGGCGCTGACGTACGGCGGCTTGCTGTCGGTAATTTTCAAGATCGTCAGCCCGTTTGCATTTTTTGTGCTGGTGGCGTTTGCGAACGATCGCTGGCTGATCCACGCGCTGGCGTTGGCGGCCGTGCTGACGATCGTGGTCAACGCCGCCTTGCTGCCGTTCGATTTTGGCTGGACGCAGTGGGGGTCGGTGCGTACGTTCAAGGGCTATTACTTTTTCAAGACCGACCTTGCCTACGCTCTGGTCTTTTCCCTGCTCATCGTCGCGTTCTATCTGCAAAACAGAATCACGCCATTGCTTGGATTGCTGATGCTTCTGGTCGCCGTCCAGGTCGTGTTTGCCAACTCGCGACTGAACTATCTGACACTGCTTTGCGTATTCTTCTTTCTGGCCCTAAAGCAGGGGTTCAGCGCCCGGCTGCTGTTGGTCTACGGCGCGTTGGCGACGGCGGTCGGTGTGATCGCCTTTCTGGTGATCGACCCGTCGCAGCTGCTCGGTTTCGATGTCAGCGACATGGGCAGCTTTTCCCAGGGCCGCAACGAAATCTGGGCAGGCCTGTGGACTGGCATGAAACAATTCACGCTCAGCGAATGGCTGTTCGGTCGGGGATATTTCGGCGACAGCGCACTGCTGGCTGAGCATAGCGCCGCCGGCACAAATATCCACAACGCGCACAACGAACTGCTGCACCTGGTCACCACGCAGGGCCTCGTTGGCCTGTGCGTGTATGCCGGCCTGTGGTTCGGCATGTATCGCATGTGCCGTGCCGCGGATGCCCCGCCGTGGGCGCGGGGCACTCTGGCGGTGGCGATCGTCATCTTCCTGTTTCAGGGGCTGACTACGGTTACGTCACCGTTTGCCACCAAGACGTGGCCGCTGGTCATGGTGTTTCTGGCCGTGCGGGCAACGGCTGTGGTCGGCGACATGCGGGCGCGGGGCGTCGAGTCATGAACAAGCAATCAGTTGTGTTTGTATTGCTGGTTATCATGCACGGCGCTGCACTCGCCGCCAATGGCGCGATGACTCTCGGCTTTCATGTTCACGAGCCAATAAACATCCGGCAGGCGTCACAGGCGGGATACGGCGCCATTCGCCTGTGGGATTCCGCCACCGGTTGGTCGAGTCTGCAATCGTATCGAGGACGCTGGAATTTGCGACGCGTCGAAACCTACCTTGCCGAAAGTGACAAGGCGAACCTGAAAGTTCTGTGGGTGCTCGGCAACACGCCACGCTGGGCCTCGGCCAGACCGGACGAAAAATGCGCCTACGGCTTGGGTTGTGCGGCGGAGCCGGCAAACATCCAGGACTGGCGACGCTACGTGCGCACCATCGCCACCCGGCATCGCGGCCGGGTCGAGTGCTACGAACCCTGGAACGAGGTCAGCTTTCCGACCGATCCGACATTCAGTACGCCGCCCGGTGCCGGGGGGCCTGCGGGGCAGTTTTTCAGCGGCACCGCGGAGGCGATGGTCGCGCTCGCACGTGTGGCTTACGAGGAGATCAAGCGGGCCGACCCGGATGCATGCGTGCTGTCGCCGTCATTTCATCCAACGGCGCGCTGGGCTGATAAATTTGACCGCTTCCTGGCGCTGGGTGGCGGCCAGTACGCGGATGTCATCAGCCAGCATTTTTATTTTCGCGACGAGCCGGAGCAGACGGTGCCGGCCATTCAGGGCATTCGCCGGGTGATGGCGAAGCATTCCGTAAGCCATTTACCGATCTGGAATACCGAGGTTGGCGTGTGGTTTGGGGCGAAACTGAACCAGTGGCCCGGACTTTCGGCCGAGGAGCTCATATATTCACTGACGCTGCGAAGCTATTTGCTCAACGCGTCCCAGGGCGTGAAGCGCGTGTATTGGTATGCATGGGACAACAAGGGTATGGGCTTTTCGGCGCCGGGCATCGATACCCCCCGCGCCGTTGCTGCGGCGACAGCCGCGGTTGGGTTTTTCAACGGCTTCGAGACAGCGGCCTGCCAGTCAACGAACAGTCTTTGGCAATGCGCCGTGCGCACGGGCGGCCGGCGTCTGAAAGTGGTGTGGCTTGCCGGAAAAGACAACGCGGCGCAGCCGATGGTATTGGAGCGGCCGGCCACGCGTTGGGGCAGCACAATGGAGTCCTTTCCCGCCGGGACTCAGATAATGCTCGATGCCCGGCCGGTGATTATCGATGACGATGTATGAACCAAGGCATGTCGAATCGCCAGCGGGTGCGGTGCAGGTGCTGCATGGCACAGGCACCCAGCAAATCGACGCCCGTCCGCCCTTGTTGAGGCCCGGCCCGGCGCCGTTCGGACGAGCGGGTGCCTGAGCGATGAAGGTCTGCATCATCCAGCCGGTCATGAAGCAGTACCGCCTGCCTTTTTTCGAGGCGCTGGCGGGCCGGCTCGGGCGCGAGGGCATCGACCTGCAGGTCGTATATGGCACGCCTTGGGCAGAAGAGGCTAAGCGGAATGATCATGTGGATTTGACATCCGCCATCGGGCTGAAGGTAAACAGCCTGATGTTGGGCGGCAAACTGTTGCTGATCCCCGTCATCAGGCCGTGGTTATCTGCTGACCTGGTAGTCGTCGAACACGCCAACAAGAACCTTCTCAACTACCTGCTTGCTCTGCTGTCGCAGCTTCGGCTCAAGCGCGTGGCCTACTGGGGCCACGGACGCGACCGTCAGGCCGACCCGGCGTCGCGCGCCGAAGGTCTCAAGCGGCGCAGCCTGCACTGGGCCGACTGGTGGTTTGCCTATACGGACGATGCCGCTCGCTACGTGGCAGGGCAGGGCTTCGATGCGGCGCGCATCACCACCGTGCACAACGC
>NZ_DATCUY010000324.1:0-10837 GCF_036567245.1 Achromobacter sp.
TGCCGCGGCGCCCGCGCCGGCGCTGGATCCGCCCGGGTTCTTGGACAGGTCCCAGGGATTGCGGGTCAGTTCATGGAAGCTGGACAGTCCCGAGGACAGCATGCCGAAGTCGGGCATGGTGGTCTTGCCCAGCAGCACGGCGCCGGCCTCGCGCATGCGGGCGGCTGGCGGCGCATCGGCGGCGGCAGGCTTCAATTCGGTGGCCGCCGTGCCTAGAGGCACCGGCACGCCGCGCGTGGCGATGTTTTCCTTGATGGTGGCCGGCACGCCGTCCAGCGTGTGGCCGCCGGTTGCCAGCGGCTCGCCCTTCATCCAGCGGGCTTCGGAGGCGCGGGCCTGCGCCAGCGCGCCGTCCGCATCCAGGGCGTAGGTGGCCTTGAGCTGCGGCTCCCAGCGCGCGATGTGATCCAGCACCGAGCGGGTGACCTCGACGGGCGAGAGCGTCTTGTTGCGGTAGGCCTGGAGCATCTCCACGGCGGACAGTTCATGCGGTTGCGGCATTTCGGTTCCAGTGTGTGTACAGGCTGCGAGCCTCAGGGCGCGGCGGCGTGGCCCAGGCCGGCCGCGACCGGCCGGAAGTTGCGGAAGTCCCAGTCGCGCCCCGGGGCGGCATCGATCAGGGCCCGCGTGTATTCGTGGCGCGGTTCAGTCAGCACGGTTTCAGCGGAGCCGGTCTCGACGACCTTGCCCCGCTGCATCACCATGATGGTGTCGCAGATCTGCGCGGCCACGCGCAGGTCGTGGGTGATGAACAGCACGCCCACTCCGGTGCGCTGGCGCACCTGTTCCAGCAACTCCAGCACCTGCGCCTGCACCGATACGTCCAGAGCGGAAACGGCCTCGTCGGCCACCAGGACCTCGGGATCCATGACCAGGGCGCGCGCGATGCAGATGCGCTGGCGCTGGCCGCCGGAAAACTGGTGCGGGTAGCGGTTCATGGCGTCCGGGCTAAGGCCCACGACGCTCAGCGTTTCGCCGGCGCGCTTCAATGCCTGCTCGCGTGCCACGCCGAAGTTCAGCAGGCCCTCGATGATGGATTCGCCGACCTTGCGGCGCGGATTCAGCGAACGGTACGGGTCCTGGAACACGATCTGGATGCGGCGGCGCACGGGGCGCAGCGCCGCGCCGGACAGGGTGCTGAGGTCTTCGCCGCCCATCATCATGTGGCCGGCGGTGGGCTCGATCAGGCGCACGATGCAGCGCGCCACGGTCGACTTGCCCGAGCCGGATTCGCCCACGATGCCCAGGATCTCGCCCTTGCGCAGCGTCAGGTTGACGTCGGTGGCCGCGATCACGCTGCGCGCGGTCTGGCGCGAGAAGAGCGAACTCTTGGTGCCGTAGGTGCGGCCCAGCCCCTTGACGTGCAGCACCGGCATGCCGGCCGGCGCCTCGCGGCGCGAGGGCACCAGGCTGGGCACCGAGGACACCAGGCGGCGGGTGTAGGACTGTTTGGGCTCGGCCAGGATCTCGTTGCGCGTGCCGCTTTCGATCAGGTCGCCGCGGTTCATCACCACGATGCGGTCGGAGATCTCGGCCACCACGCCGAAGTCATGCGTGATGAACAGCACGGCGGTCTGGTGCTTGACCTGCAGTTCCTTGATGAGGGCCAGGATCTGCTTCTGCGTGGTGACATCCAGCGCCGTGGTCGGCTCGTCGGCGATCAGCAGCTTGGGTTCCAGGATCAGCGCCATGGCGATGACGATGCGTTGCCGCTGGCCGCCCGACAGCTGATGCGGATAGGCTTCGAAGATGCGTTCGACGTCAGGCAGATGCACGGAGCGGAACATGTCCAGCACCTTGGCGCGGCGTTCCGCGCCCGACATCTGCTTGCGGTGCAGGCGCAGCACTTCGTCGACCTGCTTGCCCACGGTGTGCACCGGATTCAGCGCGGTCATGGGTTCCTGGAACACCATGGCCATGCGCGTGGCGCGCATCTCGCGCAGGCGGCGCTGCGTGGCGCTGACCACGTCCTCGCCTTCGACGCGGATGGAACCCGCGCTGACGCCCAGCACGCCGGGCGGCAGCAGGCCCATCACGGCAAGCGACGTCACGGACTTGCCCGAGCCGGATTCGCCGACCACGCATACGGTTTCGCCGGCGTGCACGTCCAGGCTGAGGTTGCGCACGACGCGGTTGCCGGCGCCGGCGACTTCCACCGAGAGGTTGCGGATCGCCAGGATGGCGGACGAGGTATCGCCTGCGGGAGGAATGGGAGAGTAGGTCATCGGCATCAGATCCTGCGCACCATTTTCGGGTCCAGCGCGTCGCGCAAGGCGTCGCCCAGGATGTTGACGCTGAGCACGGTCAGCGACAGGAACAGGCCGGGGAACAGGATCAGGCCAGGCAGCATGCGGAAGTACATGCGTCCTTCGGACATGATGTTGCCCCAGGAGGCGATCTCGGGCGGGATGCCCGCGCCCAGGAAGCTCAGGATGGCTTCGGTGAGCATGGCGGAGGCGAAGACGTAGGTGCCCTGCACCGTCAACGGCGCGATCGTGCTGGGCACCATGTGGCGCCACAGCAGCAGCGGCAACGGCGTGCCCAGGGCCAGCGCCGCCTCGACATAGGGCTCGCCGCGCACGGTCAGGATCTGGCCGCGCACCAGCCGCACCACCCGCGGGATTTCGGGGATGGTGATGGCCACCAGCACCGTGGTGATGCTGGCGCCCGTGACCGACACCAGGGCGATCGCCAGCAGGATGCCGGGGATGGCCATGATGGCGTCCATGGTGCGCATGATCAGCCCGTCCAGCGAACGGAACCAGCCCGCGATCACGCCGATGACCAGGCCGATGGCGACGCTGACGACCGCCGCGCCCAGGCCTGCGATCAGCGAGATGCGGGCGCCGTAGGCCACGCGCGACCAGACATCGCGGCCGAAGGCGTCGGTGCCCAGCAGGTAGTCGGAGAAGGGCGGCTTGAGGCGTGCGCCGGGGTCGAGCAGGGTGGGGTCGACGGTACCCAGCAACGGCGCGAACAGCGCGACGGCGACGATGGTCACCAGCACCACCAGCGCCAGCATCACGGGCCAGCTTTTGAGCCCCTGGCGGATCTGCCGCCAGGCGGTGGCCTGGGGCGTGCCGCCGCCGGGGAGATCGGCGGCCGCTTGCGCGGCGGCATCGGTTGGCGTTTGCATGGCGTTAGTACCTGATCCGCGGGTCGAACACCGTGTAGGCGCAATCGACAACCAGATTGATGAACACGTAGACGAACGCGAAGAAGAGCGTCAGGCCCTGGATGACGGGGTAGTCGCGCGCCAGCACGGCTTCCACCACCAGCCGGCCCAGGCCGGGGATGTTGAACACCGATTCGGTCACGACCACGCCGCTGATCAGCAGCGCGATGCCCAGGCCCACCACCGTGGCGATGGGCACGGCGGCGTTGCGCAGGGCATGGCCCAGCAGCACGCCGGTTTCGCCCAGGCCCTTGGATCGCGCCGTGCGGATGAAGTCCTCGCCCATGACCTCGATGACGCTGGTGCGCGTGATGCGCGCGATCAGCGCCACGTAGACCGTGGACAGGGCGAGTGACGGCAGGATGAGGCGGTGCAGGTAAGGCCAGAAGCCTTTTTCCAGCGGCGTGTAGCCCTGCACGTTGAACCAGCCCAGCTTGATGGCGAAGAGCCAGATCAGCAGGTATCCCGTGACGAACACCGGCACCGAGAAGCCCAGCACCGAGAAGCCCATCACGGCGCGGTCCAGCAGCCTGCCTTGCCGCCACGCGGCCAGCACGCCCAGCGGGATGGCGACGATCAGGGTGAACACCAGGGTCAGCACCGCCAGGCTGAGCGATGGTTCAAGGCGTTGGCCGATCAGCTTGGTGACCGGCACGCCCGACATGAGCGAGGTGCCCAGGTCGCCTTGCAGGAGCTTGCCGC
The DNA here is from genome assembly GCF_036567245.1 of Achromobacter sp. GTDB lineage: Bacteria > Pseudomonadota > Gammaproteobacteria > Burkholderiales > Burkholderiaceae_B > Achromobacter. The sequence goes on from NZ_DATCUY010000324.1 coordinate 3,878, forward strand.
CCCAGATGAAGAATTGCTTGATGACCGGCTGGTCCAGGCCCATCGTCTGGCGTATCTGCACGATACGTTCGGGCGTGGCGCCATCGCCCGCCATGATGATGGCCGGATCTCCCGGGCTGAAACGCAATATCGCGAAGACCACCACCGCGACCATCACCAGAACGGGGATGGTCGCGAGGAGCCGGCGTGAGACAAATGCCAGCATGTATTTCCCCCTGAACTACTTGCCCGTCAAGGGGCTTTCTTGACGTTCCAGAACGCGAACACCGGCGCATGGACCAGGCCCGACAGCTTGGTCGAGTAGACGGTGGGCACGGACATCTGGCCCAGCGGCACGTACAGGCCTTCGTCGATGCCGATGCGCTGCACTTCCTCGGCGATCTTCTTCTGTTCCGCGGGGTCGGAGGTCAGCGCCATCTTGGTGCGCAGTTCCTCGATCTGCGGGAAGTCGGGCCAGCCGAACCAGGCGTTGTCGCCGTTGGCGGCAGCCGGAGCGGAGCGGACCGGGTCCATCACGTCGGTGGCGTACCAGTTGGTGTTGTGGATGTTCCAGCCGCCTTCCGCCGGCGCGGCCTTCGAGGCGCGGCGCGTGGCCACGCTCTGCCAGTCCATCGCGGCCAGGTTGACGTTGAAGCCGGCCTTGCGCAGCGCCTGGGCCATTACCACCGGCTGGGCCGACAGGGTGCCGACGTCGGTTGCGTGCATGACCAGGATGGGCGTGTTGTCGTAGCCGGCTTCCTTCAGCAGCGCCTTGGCCTTTTCGATGTTGGACGGCACCACCATGTCCTTGCCGATGTCGCTTTCCAGCGGCGTGCCGCAGCCCCACAGCGAGGCGCAGGTCTTCCAGTACTTGGGATTGCCGACCAGCGCCTTCATCACGTCTTCCTGGCCGATGGCGTACATCGCGGCCTGGCGCACCTTCTTGTTGTTGAAGGGCGGGTACTTGAAGTTGAAGCGGTACATCGTGAAGTAGCCGACCGGGCTGAGCGACTCTTCCTTCAGGTCCTTGTTGCCTTCGATCATCGGCAGCAGGTCGTAGGGGAACTGTTCGACGAAGTCGATTTCGCCGCCCAGCAGCGCGTTGGCGGTGGTCAGCGCGTCGGGCATGACGTCCCACTCGACCTTGTCGACGTTGACGACCTTGCCGCCGGCCAGGCCGCTGGCGGGTTCCTTGCGCGGCACGTAGTCGGCGTTCTTGGCGTAGACGGTCTTCACGCCCGGCTTGAATTCGATGATCTTGAAAGGGCCCGAACCGGTCATGTCGGTGATGGGCTGGCCGATGGCCTGTTCGGCGATGCGCTTGGGCATCATGAACGGCGCGGTGCCGGTGGGCTTGGACAGGGCGCGCAGCGCCAGGTCCGTGGGTTCCTTCATGACGATGCGGAAGTTCTTGTCGTCGATGACTTCGATCTTGTCGGTGAACTTCAGCAGGGTGCGGCCCATGCCGTCGCCGGCGGCCCAGCGCTTGATCGACGCGACGCAGTCTTCGGAGGTCACCGGCTTGCCGTCATGCCACTTCTGGCCGTCGCGCAAGGTCATGGTGTAGGTCTTGCCGTCGGGCGAGACTTCCCACTTTTCCAGCATCTGCGGCTGGATCTTGTTGTCGGCGTCGGTGGCCAGCAGGGTGTCGTAAATCATGTAGCCGTGCCACGTCGTGATGTACGCGGTGGTGGCATGCGGGTCGGTCAGGCGCAAAGGCGAGTGCATCACCGACTTGATGACGGTCTCGGCGTAGGCGCCATGAGCCATCATCAGGGTGGCGCCGGCCAGCGCGGCCGCTCGGACGTACTTCAGCATGAATGTTCCCCTTGATGCGTAGTGAGCGGCGCCATCGCGCCGCTGCGTCGTTGATCCGCCGCGCTGGGGCGGCGTGCGAGCTTCAGGCGGTAGCGGGCCTGCCCGAAAAGACAGGTCCGCAAGGCGCCATTCTGATGCCGGGACGCAACCGTGTCCATGGTTGTTTTGCCGCATCCATCAGCATGGAACCGGGGGCCGCGCACACCAGGATCGTCTGGGCGATGTCGGTGAAATCCGCGCGGAAGTGCGCGGAACTCTTGACCACCAGGATCGCGGCGCGCCGCGGCTCCACGCCGGCGAAGCGGAACATCTCCTGGTCGGCCATCTGCACCTTGTTCGATGCGACGATGATGCGCACGCCGCCTATGCGCAGGCAGGCGCTGGGGCCGAGATCCATATGGAAGCCGCGATAGAACGCGCCATGCGTATCGAAGCGTCCATCCGAAGTTTTCTCGACGATGAAATCGCTGTCCAGCGGTTCATCGTCGGGAATACCCGAGTGTCCACCCAATGCAATCCGTACCTTGTTTCCGGCGCCGGCGCGATGCGCCGCCAGCGCGGCCGCGGGGTCGACGATCAGGCCGATGGCAGTATCGCGCGCATCGTGCCTGATCAGGGCGCGCAATACGCCGGTGGTGTCGGAACTGCCGCCCGCGCCCGGATTGTCCTGCGCGTCGGCGATGACCACGGGTTTATGCGCGTCGCGCGCCAGGCGCATCGCTTCCTGCACGGCTTCGTCCGGCGTGTAGAGCTTGCCGCCGAAGTCGCGTTCCGCGTTGAGCACGGCGCTGGTCATCTCGTCGGCCGCGGCGTCGGCTTCGGCTTGCGTGGCGCCATAGGCCCATACCGTGGGCGCGCATTCGGGGAAGTCGGCCGCGGGAAAGCCCGTGGCGAACGACAGGCTGTGAGCGCCGCGCGCCTCGATGTCGCCCACCCGCTGGTACAGGCTGCGCGAGGGTTCGATATCGGTGGACTGCCAGCACAGCGAAATCAGGTAAGGCAGCGCACGCAAGGCCACGCAGGGGCGGGGCATGCCGGCCAGCCGCGCGGACAGCAGTTCGGCGGCGCGTTGCCCGGTTTCGGCCATGTCGATGTGCGGATAGGTGCGGTAGCAGACCAGCGCGTCCGCGTGGCGCACCATGGCGCGGGTCACGTTGGCGTGCAGGTCCAGGCTGGCCACGACGGGCACGTCCGGGCCCACCAGCTCGCGCACGCGCTTGAGCAATTCGCCTTCACCATCGTCCAGGTGTTCCGTGACCATGGCGCCGTGCAGGTCCAGATAGACGCCGTCCAGCGGCAGCGCCAGCGACAGGCCTTGCAGGATCATCGCGCTGATGCGTTCGAACGCGTCCTTGGTGACCGGCCCCGAGGGGCTGGCCGCGGCCCAGGTGGTGGGCAGCAGCGTGTGCCGTCCCATGGCTTCGATGAAGCCGGCCACCGGTATGTTGGCGCCCGCCACCGCCTGGAACATCGCCGGCCCGCTGACCAGCTTGGGCCAGCCGCCGCCCTTCTCGGCAAAGTCTTCCCACGCCGCGCGCGAAGGCGCGAACGTATTGGTTTCATGCTGAAAGCCGCCTATCCCGATGCGCATCAGGATCCCCTTGTTGTTTTGATGTGAGGAAAGGCGCGGGCCAAGCCGCGCCCAAGTCAGTTCTAAAGTGGCGCCACCGCACCACCAGCCACGCATAAAACAGGAACAACGAAAACAGGCACAACGCCGCAATCAGGCAAAACGTCCCCCAAGCGGGGTCGCGCGGATCCGGCTCCGCCGGTCCGCAGCGACGCCCCCCTGGGGGGGAAGCGCGCAGCGCTTCGGGGGGGGACCCTCACTCAGCCACTGGCATCGTGAATTCCGCGCCCTTGGCGATGCTGTCCGGCCAGCGCTGCATCACGCTCTTGTAGCGCGAATAGAAGCGGATGCCTTCTTCGCCGTAGGCGTGGTGGTCGCCGAACAGCGAACGCTTCCAGCCGCCGAAGGAGTGCCAGGCCATGGGCACGGGAATGGGCACGTTGATGCCGACCATGCCGACCTTGATCTGGCGGGCGAAGGCGCGCGCCACGCCGCCGTCGGACGTGAAGCAGGCCACGCCGTTGCCGAACTCATGGGCGTTGATCAGTGCCACTGCCGAGGCGAAGTCCGGCACGCGCACCACGCACAGCACCGGTCCGAAGATTTCTTCGCGGTAGATGTTCATGGCGGGCTTGACGTTGTCGAACAGCGTGCCGCCGAGGAAGAAGCCCTTTTCGTTGCCCGGCACTTGCAGGCCGCGGCCGTCGACCACCAGGTCGGCGCCGGAAGCGATGCCGTCCTCGATGTAGCCCAGGACCTTGTTGCGGTGCTGGGCGGTCACCAGCGGGCCCATTTCGGCGTCCGACTGCATGCCGTCCTTGACCACCAGCGCCTTCACGCGCGGCGTCAGGCGTTCGACCACCTGGTCGGCCACGTCGCCCACCGCCACGGCCACCGAGATCGCCATGCAGCGTTCGCCGGCCGAGCCGTAGGCTGCGCCCATCAAGGCGTCGGTAACCTGGTCCAGGTTGGCGTCGGGCATGATCACCATGTGGTTCTTGGCGCCGCCCAGCGCCTGTACGCGCTTGCCGCGGCGGGTGCCTTCGGCGTAGATGTACTCGGCGATCGGCGTCGAGCCGACGAAGGACAGGGCCTCCACGTCCGGATGCGCGATCAGCGCGTCCACTGCCTGCTTGTCGCCATGCACGACGTTGAACACGCCTTCGGGCAGGCCGGCCTCGGCCAGCAGTTCAGCGAGGCGCAGCGAGGCCGACGGATCGCGCTCGGAAGGCTTGAGCACGAAGGTGTTGCCGCAGGCGATGGCGACCGGGAACATCCAGCACGGCACCATCATGGGGAAGTTGAATGGCGTGATGCCGGCCACCACGCCCAGGGCCTGGCGCATGCTCCAGTTGTCGATGCCGCCGCCGATCTGGTCGGAGTACTGGCCCTTCATCAGCTGAGGAATGCCGCAGGCGAACTCGACGATTTCGATGCCGCGCGTGACCTCGCCCTTGGCGTCGGAGAACACCTTGCCGTGCTCGCGCGTGATCAGCTCGGCCAGTTCGTCCTGGTGCTTGTCCAGCAGCGCCTTGAAGTTGAACAGGATGCGCGCGCGCTTGAGCGCGGGCGTTTCGGACCAGGCCGGAAAGGCGGCGCGGGCGGCGGCCACGGCCAGCGCCACTTCTTCGTTGGACGCCAGGGGAATGGAGGAGACGACTTCGCCGGTGGCGGGGTTGAAGCCGTCGGCGTAGCGGTTGCTGCGGCCGTCGTAGTGCTGGCCGTTGATGAAATGCGGGATCTTCTTCATGGGTCGAACGCTCGAATCCGGGGCTTTGAAAAATGCCGGAGGGCGGCCTGGGGCCGCCCTGGCGAAAAGCCGCCCCTCGCGGGGCGGCGCATTATCAGGCGAGTTCCTTCAGTATCTTGCCGATCTGTTCGAAGATCTGGCTGATCTGGGCTTCTTCGATGATCAGCGGGGGCGAGATCGCGATGATGTCGCCCGTGTAGCGCACCATCAGGCCGTTGTCGAAGCACTTCTGGAAGACTTCGGCGGCGCGCGCGCCGGGAGCGCCCGCGCGCGGCGCCAGCTCAATGCCGCAGACCAGGCCCAGGTTGCGCACGTCGATGACGTGCGGCGCGCCCTTCAGGCTGTGGGCGGCCTCCTGGAAGGCGCCGGACAGCTTGCGGGCGCGGCCGAACAGGTCTTCGCGGCGGTAGATGTCCAGCGTGGCCAGGATGGCAGCGGCCGCGAGGGGGTGCGCCGAATAGGTGTAGCCGTGGAAGAACTCGATGCCGCCGGCGGGGCCGTTGACGATGGCGTCGTGCACCTCGCGCTTGACCGCGACGGCGCCGGCCGGCACGGCGGCGTTGCTCACGCCCTTGGCCATGGCGATGATGTCCGGCGTGACGCCGAAGAATTCGGATGCCGTGGCGGCGCCCAGGCGGCCATAGGCGGTGATGACTTCGTCGAAGATCAGCAGGATGCCGTGCTTGGACGTGATTTCGCGCAGCTTCTCCAGATAGCCCTTGGGCGGAATCAGCACGCCGGTCGAGCCCGCCATGGGTTCGACGATGACCGCCGCGATGGTGGAGGGATCGTGCAGGGCGACGATGCGCTCGAGTTCATCGGCCAGGTGCGCGCCCCAGGCCGGCTGGCCCTTGGAATAGGCGTTCTGCTCGATATTGTGGGTGTGCGGCAAGTGGTCCACGGCGGGCAGCAGCGCGCCGGAGAAGGTCTTGCGGTTGGTCGAGATCCCGCCGACCGAAATGCCGCCGAAGCCCACGCCGTGGTAGCCGCGTTCGCGGCCGATCAGGCGGGTGCGCTGGCCTTCGCCGCGGGCGCGGTGATAGGCCAGGGCGATCTTCAGGCAGGTGTCGACGGATTCCGACCCCGAGTTCGTGAAGAAGACCCGGTCCAGGCCTTGGGGCATCATGCCGGCGACGGCGGTGGCGGCTTCGAAGGCCAGCGGGTGGCCCAGCTGGAAGCCCGGCGCGTAGTCCATCACGCCCGCCTGGCGGGAGATCGCGGCGACGATTTCCTCGCGGCCATGGCCGGCGTTGACGCACCACAGGCCGGCGGTGCCGTCCAGGATCTGGCGGCCGTCGGTCGAGGTGTAGTACATGCCCTTGGCGGTCGCCAGCATGCGCGGGTGGGCCTTGAACTGCTTATTGGCAGTGAACGGCATCCAGAGGTGGGACAGGTCGGGCAATTCGGCGGGGGCGTTCATGGCGGCTCCAGGGGACGGACAAGCGCTGGACTTGGGCGACGGAGTGTGCAGCCAGCGGGATTGAAACGATTCTGGTGCGTCTGAAGGGGATTGAAAATATACGATCCGCGCAAATGCGGCTAACTGTATAGTTATTGGCGACACAACTGTACAGTTATCTCCGTGATCGATTTTCAGCCGAACCGTGCCCGTGGCCGCGGACTGGCGCCGACTCTGGTCGAGCAGCTGGTCGCCGCCATCCTGCGCGCCATCGACGAACAGACCCTGCGTCCGGGTATGTCCCTACCCTCGGTGCGCGAGTTCGCGCGCCAGTACGCCATCAGCACCTTTACAGTGGCCAGCGCCTACAGCCGCCTGGTATCGCTGGGCTGGCTGGCGGCCCGGCCGGGCGCGGGCTATCGGGTCGCGACGCCGGACGCGCCG
>NZ_DATCUY010000325.1:0-2072 GCF_036567245.1 Achromobacter sp.
ATGGCGGCGACGGCCGCGGTGGGCGCGCTGTTCGGCGTGGCCGTGTAGGGCCGGCGCCGAACGGAGAAACGTCTTAAGGCGTGATCGAGTACGGCAGGGGCGCCGTGGCGATGCGGGGGCCGTCCGCCGCGCCCAGGCGCAGATCGCCTTCGGGCAAGGCGGCCAGCGTGGTTTCGAACAGGACGGACGCCACGCCGGCGTCACTGGCGGCATCCACGACCCGGCCAATCGGTTCGCCAGGCTGGGTGGCGTCGAACACGTCCACGCCAGCCAGCGCCGCGGCTTGCAGGCTGGCGTCGGCGACGGTGCCGTAAGCCATGCGGCGTTTGACGGTGCCGCGATAGTGGCTGCGCGCCACGACTTCCTGGCCGGGATAACAGCCCTTGGTGAAGCTCACGCCTTCAATGAGTTCAAGGTTGACGGTCTGCGGGATGAAGACGTCTTGCGTGGCCGTGGCGATCCAGGGGATGCCGGCGGCCAGGTCGGCCACTTGCCATTGTGACGCGGGCGCCAGGCTGAGTGCGGCAGCCAGCGGAGCGGCCTGGTCCAGCTGTTCGTCGGAGGCGATCCACCACCAGCGCAGGCGGCCGTCGGCCGATGGCGCCGCGATCCAGGTACCGGACGGCAGATCGGCGCGCTGCCAGGCGGCGCGAGGCAAGGTGCCGGTCACGGTTTCCAGCGCGGCGGCCTCTGCGGGCGATGCCTGGACGCCTGCGACGTTCAGGTCGGCGGCGGCCAGCTTGACCTTGGCCCGCAGCACGAACATCGACAAGCGCTTGAGCAGGGCCTGCGACAGGTCGCGGCGCACCAGGCCATACAGTTGCGGACCGTCTTCCGCGCCGGGGGCGGCGCGCCACATCACCAGGGTGGCCAGCAGGCGGCCCTTGGCGGTGCAATAGCCCGCCAGGCGGGCGGCGTCGGCGGGCAGACCGGTGACATCCTGGGTCAGCTGGCCGTGCAGGAAGGGCAGGGCATCGGCGCCGGAAGCGCTGAAGACGACAAAATCATCCAGCGGCGCGCATTGCGCGCAACCTTCCGCGCGGACAGGGATCGAAGTGTAGAAAGCGTGCATGGCGGCGGTGTTATCGCAACATCAAAGTGCAGATGATAGCCGTCTTCCCCTTGCGACAGGGGGCAAGCCCCCGATGGCCGCAGGGCTGCGCGGGGCACCCCGGCCCCACTTTTGCCGCGACAGTTCCGCCCGATCCATTAAACTTCTGGGACTTATGAAGAAGCGACTCCGTTTTTACGTCTTGTGGTCATTCCTGCTCATCGTGATTGCCGCCGCGGCGGCCGTGGGCGCCGCATGGAGCTGGATGCACCGGCCCATGCAGTTACCGGCCGACAGGATCGATTTTGTAGTGGACCCGGGCAGCAGCCCGCGCACGGTCGCGCGCGCGCTCAATGCGGTCGGCGTACCCATGTGGGAACCCGGTTTTGTCTGGATGGCGCGCCTGACGGAACAGGACAAGCTGATGAAGGCCGGGGGGTACCAGGCCATCAACGGCGATACGCCCTTGTTGCTGCTGGAGCGGCTGGCGCGCGGCGACATGACCCAGCGCCAGATCACCTTCCTGGAAGGCTGGACATTCCGCCAGATCCGCCAGGCGCTGCGCGAGAATCCGGATATCAAGCAGACCTTGGGCGACGTCAGCGATGAAGCGCTGATGGAACGGCTGGGCTCGGACATCAAGCACCCCGAGGGGCTGTTCTTCCCCGACACCTATGTCTTCACGCCCGGCAGCACCGATTACGATCTGCTGCGCCGCGCCTATCAGGAAGGGCAGCGCATCCTGCAGGACACCTGGGCCAAGCGCCAGTCCGACCTGCCGGTGGCTACCCCTTACGAGGCGCTGGTGCTGGCGTCGATCATCGAAAAGGAAACGGGCCACGGCCCCGATCGCCGCCGCGTGTCCGGCGTGTTTACCAACCGCTTGAAGATCGGCATGTTGCTGCAGACCGATCCCACCGTCATCTACGGAATGGGCGAGAACTACCAGGGGCGGATCCGCAAGCGCGACCTGCAAACCGATACCCCGTGGAACACCTATACCCGGCCGGGCCTGCCTCCC
>NZ_DATCUY010000326.1:0-8878 GCF_036567245.1 Achromobacter sp.
CCCGCCACGCCGGCGGGACGCTTCTACGATCCGTTCGAGGACGACGGCCCCGCTCCGGAGTACCAGGCCGAACCCGATCATGCGCAGGAAGCGGATTTCGCCCAGGCTCACGACCATGACGACGGTCGTGACCATGGCCACGACCAAGGCCGCGGCAGGCGCGAGCCCGCCGTGGAGACCCGCAGCCGCCGCCCGCGCGAACCCCGCCAGGCGGAAGTATTTCCCATCTTCGCCCCCTGCCCCCAGGGTCTCGAAGAAGCGCTGACGGCGGAAATGCAGGCGCTGGGCTTCGAGGACGCGCAGGCAGGCCGCGCCGGCTGTTCGTTCACCGCCGACTGGGCTGGCGTGCAGCGCGCCAATCTGTACTCCCGCCTGGCGACCCGCATCCTGGTGCAGGTCGCCCATGCCGAGATTTCGCACGAAGACGACATTCTGGATCTGGCCCGCGACACCCCCTGGGAACGCTGGTTCGGCGCCGAGCAGACCCTGCGCGTGGACACCTCGGCCATCAAGAGCCCGGTGCAAAGCCTGCAGTACTGCAATCTGCGCGCCAAGGACGGCATCTGCGACCGCCTGCGCGAACTGGAAGGCGAACGCCCCAGCATCGACACGGTGCGCCCGGACGCCCGCGTGCACCTGTTCCTGACCGGACACACCGCCACGCTGTACCTGGACACCTCCGGCGAATCGTTGTTCAAGCGCGGCTGGCGCCTGGACAAGGGCGAGGCGCCGCTGCGCGAAAACCTGGCCGCCGGCATGCTGGCGCTGGCGGGCTGGGACCCGGCCGCGCCGCTGCTGGATCCGTTCTGCGGGTCGGGCACCATCCTGATCGAGGCCGCCTGGATCGCGCTGGGCGTGCCCCCGGGCATCTCGCGCCCGTTCGGCTTCGAGCGCCTGCGCGGACACGACGCCTACCGCTGGCGCGACCTGAAGGACGACGCCCGCTCGCGCATCCTGCCGCAGCTGGACGCGCCCCTGGTCGGCTACGACCTGGATCCGCAAGCCATCGAATTCGCCCGCAACAACGCCGAACGCGCCTGGCTGACAGAGGATTCCATCCGCTTCGAGATCGGCGATGCCCGCGACGTCACGGCACCCGCCGACCATGGCTGGATCGTCACCAACCCGCCCTACGGCGAGCGCATGGGGACAGAACAGGACGCGGATCTGTGGCGCGATTGGGCCACCTGCCTGAAGCGCAATTTCGCCGGCTGGCAACTGCACGTCATCACCAGCGACCTGACCCTGCCCAACCAGATGCGCCTGAAACCCAAGCGCCGCGTGCCGCTGCACAACGGCTCGCTGGACTGCCGCCTGTTCGGTTTCGAGCTGGTCGCCGCCGGCTATCGCGACGCCTGAGCGCGCCTCGCCCCCCGGGCGGCTGCGGCCCCCGGGGCAGCCCTTTTCCCTGCCGCAGTACGTTGTAAACGCGCAGCAACATGGTGCGCGTATCTTTGCTTATGGTGTTCCCGCGCCCTGTTTGGGAGCATCATCGCACCAAGGTGTTGCCAATTCGCACCGGCCACTTGCACAAGTGCAGGGTTAACCCCTATAATTCGGGTTATCCCTAGTAGCTAATTAAACAGTGCAAGCCCGTGGAGGCTATTGTGATCAACCCGAACAACACCATCCGCCTGACCGACGAACTCGAGCGCCAACTGATGCTCCAGGCCATTGAAGAACAATTCCGTCCGCACCCGATGCGGGCGTTGGCCGCCGGCCTGCGTAAGCTGGCCCACGGCATCCGTGCCCTGGCTGGCAAGACGAGCGCCAAGAACGCGCACTCCGCCGCCTAAGCAAGGCCCCAGGCTTACGGCCTGAACAGTTTTCCCCTTGGGGGCTGCATAGCCCCTTTTAAGACCCGCCCTTACCGACGGGTTTTTTTTTGCCTGGAACACTCCCGGCAAGACATCCTGCGAAAGTTGCCGCAAGCGCACGGGCCAGGTCGCCAGAGTCCGGCTTTGTCGGATAATAGCGACCCATGACGACCGACGCCCTCCTCGACCAGACTCCCAACCGGCTGCGCCGGTTCGCCTGCATGATGTACGAAGCCGTGCTGCTGTTCGGCGTGGTGTTCCTATCGGGTTACCTGCTGGATACCCTCACCCAGAGCAAGAACGCGCTGGAATTGCGAGGTGCCCGGCAGGCCTGGTTGTTCCTGGCCATCGGTGCGTATTTCGTGCTGTGCTGGCGCCGCCGTGGCCAGACACTGCCCATGAAGACCTGGAACATCCGACTCGTCGACCGCGACGGCAATACTCCATCCACGGCCCGGCTGATGTTGCGCTATGTCCTGGTCTGGCCGCTGGTGCTGGCCGGCGCGGCGGTCGTTTGGGCCGCCGCCAGCGCTACCGGCTGGCCCTCGATGGACATGTTCATCGTCGCTGCGCCTTTCACGATCTTCATCTGGTCCTGGTTCGACCCCGACGGGCAATTCCTGCACGACCGCATCCTCGGCACCCGGCTGCGCAACGCGCCGCAGCGCAAAAAGGCCCGATAGGCCCGGATCCAGCGCGTCGCAGGGCAGGCCGCATACATCCTGCGACAAACGGCAACATCGTGCGGCGAATTAGCCGTTTGCTTTCAGAAAGTTGAAAGTCGACCGCAAAGACAATGGGGCCCCTTTTTTAGACGCCCCAGAACCATCATGCGCGCTTTCCTTTTCCGTGTTGCGCTGGCTGCCGCCAGCGCCCTGTTCCTGCTTCCCGCCAGCGCCCTTGCCCAGAACGCGGCCGCCCAGCAGGAAATCGAAGCGGCCACGAAGGCCGCCTTCGCTGCGGCCCAGGAGGGGCCGGCAGACGTCAAGCTGGGCGAACAGGCGGTCGTCCATCTACCCGAATCCATGTTCTTCGTGCCGCGCCTGCAGGCGGACCGGCTGATGGCGGCCTACGGCAATGGCAAGGATCCTTCCCTGCTCGGCGTGGTGATGCCCAAGAGCGACGATGACGACTGGGTCATCACCGTCAACTTCGACAAGGCCGGCTACATCAAGGACGACGACGCCAAGAACTGGAACGTCAATGAATTGCTGGACAGCCTGCGCGAAGGCACCGAGCAGTCCAATGAAGAGCGCAAGCAGCGCGGCTTCCCCGAGCTGATCATGGACGGCTGGGTCGAAGCGCCGAAGTACGACAGCAACACGCAGCGCCTGGTCTGGTCGGTCGCCGTCAAGCACAAGGGCGAAAGCGCCACTGAAAATCCCACCGTCAACTACAACACTTACGCGCTGGGCCGAGACGGCTACATCACCCTGGACCTGATCACGCAGAAGAGCATGGTGCCCAAGGACAAGACGGCCGTGCTGACCCTGCTGGACCAGCTGGATTACGTCGAAGGCAAGCGCTACGCCGACTTCAACTCCTCGACCGACAAGGTCGCCGAATACGGCCTGGCCGCCCTGGTGGCCGGCGTGGCGGCCAAGAAGCTGGGCCTGTTCGCCGTGATCGCCGCCTTCCTGGCGAAGTTCGCCAAGGTCGGCGTGCTGGCCGCAGCCGCGCTGGGCGGCGGCCTGTGGAAGCGCCTGCGCGCCAAGAAGGCCAACCAGCAGCAGCCCTGACCTGCGGGACATGCAGCGGCTGCGGCCGCTCCAGTTCCCCGCAGTCCGGCGCACGGCCAGCAACCGTGCGCCACTGAGAACCGCGCTGACGTCGTCACAACAGCGTCACATGGCGTTCACGTTCCGGTCATCGCTGGATGGTTTCATTCCCAGGCATGAGCACAATCCCTGGAAAAGCTACCGTGAACGAAATCCGCCCTGCGCACTGGCGCGCCCTCTGGATTTCCGATATTCACCTGGGCACCGCCGGGTGCAAGGCGGAATTCCTCCTCGACTTCCTGGACCACAACGATTCCGACACGCTTTACCTGGTGGGGGACATCGTCGACGGCTGGCAGTTGCGCAAGCACTGGCACTGGCCCCGGGCGCACAACGACGTCATCCAGCGGATCCTGCGCAAGGCGCGCAACGGCACCCGGGTCGTGTTCATTCCCGGCAACCATGACGAATTCGCGCGTGAGTTCGCGGGCTATGCCTTCGGCGACATCGAAATCCTGGACGAGGACGTGCACGTCACCGCCAAGGGGCAGCGCCTGCTGGTGCTGCACGGCGACCAGTTCGACGGCGTGATCCAGCACAGCCGCTGGCTGGCGCACCTGGGCGACGGGCTCTACCAGTTGGCGCTGTGGATCAATCATCATTTCAACCGGCTGCGCCACCGCCTGGGACTGCATTACTGGTCCCTGTCGCAGTACCTGAAGCACAAGGTCAAGAACGCCGTATCCTTCATCACCGACTTCGAGGAAGCGCTGGCGGGCGAAGCCCGACGCCGCGGCCTGGACGGCGTGGTCTGCGGCCATATCCACAAGGCCGAACTGCGCTACGTGGGCGAAATCCTGTACTGCAACGACGGTGACTGGGTGGAGAGCCTCTCCGCCCTGGCGGAAACCCATGATGGCCAGCTCCAGCTACTGGATTGGGCCGCCGTCACGGCGGAACGCGAGGCCGACCCCGCCGCCCGTCCGCCCCGCTCGCTCACGCTGCCGGCCCTGCCGTCCGCGCTGCGCCGTCAAGGCAAACACCCGTGATAACCCGTATGCGTCCCCGTTACGCAACGGGGATGTTGCAGTTCACGGCCCTCTAGGTCATGCTTGCATCTGGGGCAACGGGCGAACTTGACCCGTTCACGCTGCAACATGCTTACAACATAGGGCCATGAACGACCAATATCAGGCGCTCTACCAAACATTCCGCTGGCTGGTACCCACCCAGTTCAACATCGCGGAAGCGTGCTGCCACCGCTGGGCATCCAGCAGTCCGGATGCGCGGCGCATTGCCATCTACTACGAAGATGAGTCCGGCAACCGCGAGGTCTGGACCTATGCCCGCCTGGCGGAAGCAGCCAATCAACTGGCCAACGGCCTGGTGAAAATGGGCGTGGGGCGCGGCGACCGCGTCGGTGTGGTGTTGGGACAACGCCCCGAAACCGTGGTGGCCCACATGGCCATCTACAGCGTCGGCGCGGTAGTGCTGCCGCTGTCCGCCCTGTTCGGTCCGGAAGCCCTGGAAAGCCGCCTGCGCGATTCCGAAACCCGCGTCGCCATCGTGGATTACGCCTCCAGCGGCAATCTGCTGGCCGTGAGCGAAAACTGTCCCAATCTGCAGCAGATCATCGGCATCGGCTTTGCCGACGAGCGCGTACTGCCCTGGCGCAGCCTGCTGGCACGCCAACCCAGCGAATTCAAGATGGTCCAGACCCGCTCCTCGGATCCGGCCATCCTGCTCTATACCTCCGGCACCACCGGCGCCCCCAAGGGCGCGCTGCTGCCGCATAGCGTGCTGATCGGCAACCTGCCGGGCTTCGTGGCCTCCCAGGACTGGTTCCCCAAACCCGCCGACGTGTTCTGGTCGCCCGCCGACTGGGCCTGGACCGGCGGCATGATGGACGCCCTGCTGCCCACCCTGTACTTCGGACATCCCATCGTCGGTACGCGCGGCCGCTTCTCGGTCGAACGCGCCTTCGAACTCCTGGAACGCTACCAGGTCACCAACACCTTCCTCTTCCCCACCGCGCTCAAGATGATGATGAAAGCGGTGCCGGAACCGCGCAATCGCTACCAGTTGGCCTTGCGTTCCATCATGAGCGCCGGGGAGAGCGTGGGCGAAACCGTCTTCGAATGGTGCCAGTCGGCTTTGGGCGTGACGCCCAACGAGATGTTCGGCCAGACGGAAATGAACTACGTGGTCGGCAACAGCCAGAAGCGCTGGCCCGCCAAGCCGGGCAGCATGGGCCGCCCATACCCGGGCCACAATGTCGCGGTGCTGGACGAAGACGGCAAGCCGGTAGCGCCCGGCGCCGCCGGCGAGATCGCCGTCAACCGGCTCGATATCCATGGCTACCCGGATCCGGTGATGTTCCTGGGCTACTGGCGCAATGAAGCCGCCACCCAGGCCAAGTTCAAAGGCGACTGGTGCCTGACGGGCGACCTGGCGACGGTCGACGCCGACGGCTACCTCTGGTACGCAGGCCGCGCGGACGACGTGTTCAAATCCGCTGGCTACCGGATCGGCCCCGGAGAAATCGAAAGCTGCCTGATCGGGCACCCGGCCGTAGCCAACGCCGCCGTCGTGCCCAAGCCGGACGCGGAGCGCGGCGCCCTGGTCAAGGCCTATGTCGTGTTGACGCCGGAGTTCGCGCAGCGCGACCGCAACGACATCATCGAGAACCTGCAGGAACATGTGCGCGAGCGCCTGGCCCCGTATGAATACCCCAAGGAGATCGAATTCGTCGACGAGCTGCCCATGACGACCACCGGTAAAATCCAGCGCCGCATCCTGCGCCTGCGCGAAGAAGAGCGCTCGCGGGCGACTGCAGGCATTACAGACGCGCAGCACGCCCCCAAGGCCTGACGCCGCAACCGGAGACCATGGCATGCCCATTTACCAACTCGACGACCTGATCCCCCGCATCGACCCGGCGGCCTATGTGGCCGACAGCGCCGACATCATCGGCAACGTCACGCTGGAGGCGGGCGTCAGCATCTGGTCCAACGTGTCGATCCGCGGCGACAACGACGCCATCCTGATCCAGAGCGGCGCCAATATCCAGGAAGGCAGCGTGCTGCACGTGGACAATGGCTGTCCCATGACCATCGGCCCCAACGTGACGGTGGGCCATCAGGCCATGCTGCACGGCTGTACCATCCACGAAGGCGCCCTGGTGGGCATGCAGGCCATCGTGCTGAACAACGCGGTCATCGGCCGCAATTGCCTGATCGGCGCCGGCGCCATCATTCCCGAAGACCGCATCATTCCCGACAATTCCCTGGTCATCGGCATCGGCAAGATCGTCCGCGAACTCTCGGACGAGGAAATCGCCAATCTGCACCAGAACACCGCCCACTACGTGGCGCGCGGCCAACACTACAAGACTGCCCTGAAGCGGGTCGGCTGAGCCACCCAAGGCAGTGCTCCGACCCTGCTGGCGGCAGGGGGAATAGACGGGCCTGATCGGCTAACATTCCTGCATGACCGATCAGCTCAAGAAATACCTTACCGAAGACCGCAGCGTCCGCATCCAGGCCGTGCGCCTGGAGGCGACCTGGAAGGCCGTCCAGGCCAATCACGACTATCCTCCCGCCATCACCCACCTGCTGGGCGAACTGGTGGCGGCGTCCACCCTGCTGGCCGCCAACATCAAGTTCGACGGCTCGCTGGTGCTGCAGATCCAGGGCGACGGCCCCATCGCCCTGCTGGTGGTGGAATGCCGCAACGACCTGAGCCTGCGCGCCACCGTCAAGATGCGCGAAGGCCACGAAGTGCCCAGCGACGGCGACATGCAAAGCCTGCTGAACCCGGGCGGCAACGGCCGTTTCATCGTGGTGCTGGACCCGCAGCGCAAGCTGCCGGGCCAGCAGGCCTACCAGGGCATCGTGCCCCTGCAGGGCGACACCGTGGCCGAGGCGCTGCAACACTACATGAAGGCCTCCGAACAGCTGGACACGCGCCTCTGGCTGGCCGCCAACGCCGACCATGCCACAGGCATGCTGATCCAGCGCTTGCCGTACCACGGCGGCTCGGATGCGCCCGCGCTCACCGAGCAGAACGCCGCCGAAACCTGGGACCGCGCCTGCGCCCTGGCCAGCACCATCAAGCACGACGAACTGCTGGCCACCGACATCGACACGCTGATCCATCGCCTGTTCTGGGAAGAAACCCTGGTGGCGTTCGATCCGCTGGCCGTGCGCTGGCACTGCCCCTGCACCCGCGAACGCGTGGCCAGCATGCTGCGCACGCTGGGCCAGGAAGAGGTCAACAGCATCCTGGCCGAACGCGGCCAGGTCGAGGTGTCCTGCGATTTCTGCGGCAAACCGTATAAGTTCGACTCCGTCGACTGCGCGACCTTGTTCTCGGCGAGCGCGGCACCCGCCGCGGACGAACCGCCCACGGTGCACTGATCTGTACCGGCGGCCTGGCCGCCGGGACGATTCCGTCACGCCGGCTTATCCTCATCGACAGGCGGTCATGCCTGCGCCAGACTGCGCAGCCATGACCGCCTTTTTTCACACCCCTTCCTGCCGCCAACGCGGCGCCGCCGCCATCGAATTCGCGGTGGCGGCGACGCTGGTGCTGCTGCTGGGCCTGCTGGCAATCGAAGCAGCCCGCTGGCAAGGCGTGCGCCAGATGGCCTATCTGGCGCTGATGGAGGCCGCACGCGCCGGCGCCACCGCGCACGGCGATCCGGCGCGCATGCGGACGGCCTTTCTGCAGGCGCTGCTGCCGCTACATGCCGATGCGCGCGGTCAGGCCGGCGCCCGCCGCCGCCAGAATGACGAGCAGGCCGCGCTGTCGGCCATTTCAGGCACCCATCCCTGGCGCATCGAAGTCCTGCTGCCCGACGAGCAGTCGTTCCGCGAACACGCCCACCCGGATCTCAAGGTGCCCGCGGCGGGAGGCCTGCGCGCCATCGATAACGGCTACCAGGACCTGCAACATGCGCGCCGGCCACCGCTCCCGGGCGGCCAGAGCATCTTCCAGGCCAACACCTTGAAGTTGCGCCTGACCTATCTGCACAAGCCGCTGCTGCCGCCCTTGCGGGCGCTGCTGGCCGCGCTGGGTCCCGACGTCAACAGCTACGCCGGCAACGCGCAGGCCAGGGGCCTGCTGCCCTTGCGCATGGAGCTGGAAACAGAGATGCACTCGCACCCGGTGGACTGGGCGCGCAGGACGCCGCAACCCGCCGGCATCGTGTACGGCGAGTGCCGCAGCGTGCGCTGCGGCTGAACCAAACGGGGGATGAACAGGAACGGCGGCCGGCGCTCAGTGCCGGGCGTTGGTCTGATTGGCGGGCTTGGGAGCTGCAGCCGCCGGACGGGCGGCCGG
>NZ_DATCUY010000327.1:0-10813 GCF_036567245.1 Achromobacter sp.
GCCGCGGCCTGCAAGGCAGCGGCGCGGTCGCGCAGCCCCGGCGTGGCTTGTCCCGCCAAGGCCTGCTGGAACGGCAGGCGGAAATCCTCGTAGCTGGAAAATCCGACCGCCCGCGCCAGCCGCAGCATCGTCGCCGGGGCCACGCCCAGGGTCTGCGCCTGGCGCCGCATGGACCACAAGCCGACCTCGGCCGGATGCGCCACGACCCAGTGCGCCGCCCGCTGTAGTTCCGGGGGCAACTGTTCCAGTTTTTCCTGGAGGGTCAGGAGGAGGTCGGACGGCAGGGACATGTACGGCGGCAGGCAGCAATAAAAAACATATGATAAATCCGTAGAAAATTTAAAAACATATGTTTTTCTAAGGATTTCCACCTAGAACGCAGGCTTGGGCAGAAGAGGCGCCGCGCAGGTAAGTCCATGAAATCCGCTGTTATTTTCCGCAAATCAGCGCTTATTTACTTACATCATGCAACGGGATTTTTGTTTGACGGGAATGAATCGTGCGCATATCATTTGTGTAGAAATGAATTTGACCGAACCTTCTTTTTCCCATGACTGACGCCGCGAAATCCGATCCCTCACAGCAATATGATTTGCGCATCTTGCGGGCCTTGCGCCGCATCACGCGTTCCATTGCATTGCATTCGCGCCAGCTGTCCGCCGTCAGCCACATTACGGCGCCGCAGCTGATGTGCCTGCGCACCGTGATCGCCAACGGGCCGATGACGGCCACCGCCATCAGCCGCGAAATGCACGTCAGTCCCAGCACCGTGGTCGGAATCCTGGATCGCCTGGAAGACAAGGGCTTGATCCGCCGCGAACGCGGCCGGGAAGACCGCCGCATCGTATTCGTCACGGCTACCGACGCGGGCCGTGACCTGGCGCAAGCCGCGCCGTCGCCGTTGCAAAAGCACCTGGCCGACGCGCTCAATGCCTTGCCCGAACTGGAACAGGCCACCATCACGCTGTCCCTGGAGCGCATCGTGGCGCTCATGGAACAGGACGGCCAGGCCGCCGTCGAGACGCATGCCGATGTGTCGTCGCCCATCCTTGAAGTGCCCACGGGCGGGGCACCCCCTGAATCGGGAATCGTTGCATGAAGAAAAACGAACTGGATACCCCAACCCTCTCAAGTGCCGTGGCGCCGGCGGTCAGCGCGCAGACCCATACCATGCGTCTGCCCGACCGCAAAGACGGCGCCGCCATCCACCGCCTCATTTCCGAGTGCCCGCCGCTCGACCTGAATTCCCTCTACGCGTACCTGCTCCTCGCTGAGCACTTTCGCGACACCTGCGTCCTGGCCGAAAGCGCCGGCGGACGCATCGACGGTTTTATCTCCGCATACGTGATCCCTGACCGGCCCGACACCTTGTTTGTCTGGCAGGTCGCGGTGCACACCCGCGCACGCGGCCATCGACTGGGCCGCGCCATGCTACGCGAGCTCTTGCGCCGCAAGGGTCTCGAGCATGTCCGCTATCTCGAAACCACGGTGGGGCCTGACAACCAGGCATCGCGCCGCAGCTTTGCCGGCCTGGCCGGCGAACACGGCGCCCACGTCTCCGAACAGCCGTTCTTCGACCGGCAACTGTTCGGCGGCGCGGACCATGACGACGAGATGTTGTTGAGGATAGGTCCGTTCGCCTTGCCGGCCCCCTAGGGGCGGCGCAAGCCCAGCGGTCTTATCGAATACCGGGATGGTTGGCCGATCCGGATGCGCTTGCGCTCCCGGAAGGGTTCTGGCCGTCCGTCCACTTATGAGATGAAAGGGAGGATTAATCATGGACTTGAAGATCTTTGACCGGATGGAGTCGGAGGTACGGGGCTACATCCGGTCGTTCCCCGTGATATTCAGCCAGGCCCGGGGCTCGACCCTGATCGATGAGGACGGCACCGAATACATCGATTTCTTCAGCGGCGCCGGCACGCTGAACTATGGCCACAACAATCCTGTTCTCAAGGAAAAGCTGCTGGAGTACGTCCAGTCGGACGGCGTGGTGCATGGCCTGGACATGGCCACCAGCGCGAAGAAGCGTTTCCTGGAGACGGTGGACCGCGTGCTGCTCAAGCCGCGCAACTGGCAATACACCTTGCAGTTCACCGGCCCCACCGGCACCAACGCGGTCGAAGCGGCGCTGAAGATCGCGCGCCAGGTGAAGGGGCGTCCCAACGTCATCTCGTTCACCCACGGCTTTCACGGCGTGAGCGGCGGTTCGCTGGCGGTGACCGCCAACATGAAGTTCCGCGAGGCGTCCGGCTATGCCCTGGGGAACACCACCTTCATGCCCTACGACGGCTACTTCGGTCCGGACGTGGACACCATGGCCTACCTGGAGCGCATGCTGGAAGATCCCAGCAGCGGCATGGACAAGCCCGCCGCCGTCATCGTGGAAACGGTGCAGGGCGAAGGCGGCGTCAACGTGGCGACGCTGCGCTGGCTGAAGGAATTGGAAAAGCTGTGCAAGCGCCACGACATGCTGCTGATCGTGGACGACATCCAGGTCGGCTGCGGCCGCACCGGCACCTTCTTCAGCTTCGAGGCTGCCGGTATCCGTCCCGACATCATCACCCTGTCGAAATCGTTGTCCGGCTTTGGCCTGCCGATGTCGCTGGTGCTGATGAAGCCCGAACTGGACATCTGGAAGCCGGGTGCCCACAGCGGCACCTTCCGCGGCAACAACCTGGCTTTCGTCACCGCGACCCAGGCGTTGGAAACCTATTGGGCCAACACCGCCTTCACCGCCGAGATCCAGCGCAAGGAGCGCCAGGTGCGCGACTGGCTGGAGAACCTGGTGCACAGCTATCCCAACGCCGGCCTGTCGGTGCGCGGCCGCGGCCTGATCCAGGGGCTGGTGTGCAATGCCACGCCCGCCCTGGCCAACCGCATCGCGCAGAACGCCTTCAAGAAGGGCGTGGTGATCGAGACCTCGGGCGCGCACGACGAAGTGCTGAAGCTGCTGCCCGCGCTGACCATCGAGGAAGAACTGCTGAGCAAGGGCCTGGACGTGATCGAAGCCAGCGTCGCGGAAGCGCTCGCCGAGGAAGGGCAGTCCGCCCGCATCCTGAAATTTGGAGGAAAACGTCAATGATCGTACGCAATGTCAAAGATGTGATCGGCACCGCCGACGAAGTCCGCACCGATACCTGGGTCAGCCGCCGCGTGCTGCTGAAGAAGGACGGCATGGGCTTCTCCTTTCACGAGACCACCATCTTCCCGGGCGGCCGCACCCACATCCACTACAAGAACCATCTTGAAGCGGTGTGGTGCATCGAAGGCGACGGCTCCATCGAGACCATCGCCGACGGCAAGAAGTACGACCTGGGACCCGGCGTGGTCTACGCCCTGAACGATAACGACGAACACTGGCTGTGCGGCGGCAAGGAGCCGCTGCGCGTCATTTGCGTCTTCAACCCGCCGCTGACCGGCCAGGAAGTGCACGACAAGGAAGGCGTCTACGCCTTGCCCCAGGCCGAGGCCCAAGCGGCCTGACACACATACAAGGAGGTTCGCATGATCTCACCTGCACAGGATCCGTACGCCTCCCGTACGGATCGAAGTTCCGCCATCATTGCCCGCCAGGATCCGGTGGTCTATGAAAATGGCCAGTACGCCGGCGCATTGAATGCCGGCCAGGTCGAGCAATACGAGCGCGACGGTTTCATCCTGCTGGAGAACCTGTTCTCCGACGATGAAATCCGCGCCTTGTCCACCGAGGTCGAACGCATGACGCGCGACCCCTCGATCATCCGCCGCGAAGAGTCCATCACCGAGCCGGGCAGCAATGCGGTGCGCTCCATCTTCATGGTGCACGTACTCAATCCCATCCTGTCGCGCCTGGTGCGCGATCCCCGGCTGGTCAACGTGGCGCGGCAGATCCTGGGTTCGGAGGTGTACATCCACCAGTCGCGTGCCAACATGAAGCCGGGCTTCAAGGGCAAGGAGTTCTACTGGCACTCCGACTTCGAAACCTGGCATGTCGAAGACGGCATGCCGGCGATGCGCGCCCTCAGCTGCTCGGTGCTGCTGACCGACAACAACGAGTGCAACGGCCCCTTGATGCTGGTGCCCGGATCGCATCGGCAATTCATCTCGTGCGTGGGCGAAACGCCGAACGACCACTACAAGCAGTCGCTGAAGAAACAGGAATACGGCGTGCCGGATCCTGTCAGTCTGCAGCTGCTGGTGGAGCAGGGCGGCATCCGCTCCATGACGGCCAAGGCCGGCTCGGTGGTGTTCTTCGACTGCAACACGATGCACGGCTCCAACAGCAACATCTCGCCTTGGCCGCGGGCCAACGTGTTCATGGTCTACAACAGCATGGACAACACCTTGAACCCGCCCAAGTACGGGCTGACGCCGCGTCCCGAGCACATCGCGACGCGCAAGGGATTCAAGGCGGTCACGCCGCTGGATGCCCTGAAGCTGGTCGGGGGCTGAACCCCCTGTGTAAATGCCCAGGCGCTGCCTGGGCATTTTCTTGTGGGCCTCTGCTATTCTCTGCGCACTCCGCTACATTGAGATCTCGCAAGCCATGTCCGCCCGCATCCTCAGCCTGCACATCTACCCGGTCAAATCCTGCGCGGGCATCGCGCTGAACGAATCGCCCATCGACCGCGCGGGGCTCGCCTACGATCGCCGCTGGATGCTGATCGGCGCCGACGGCCAATTCATGACGCAGCGGCAATGGCCGGCGATGGCGTTGATCCGCACGGCGCTTACGGCCGATACGCTGCGCCTGTCCGCGCCGGGCATGCCCGATCTGGACGTGGCCCTGGACGGCTCGGGGCTGGAACCAGAGGCGCAGTCCGTGGCCGTCTGGAGCGATACCACTTCCGGCCGGCGCGAAAGCGCGGCGGCCGGGCAGTGGCTTTCCGATTTCCTCAAGACGCCGTGCCGCCTGTACAAGGTGGATGCGGCCGCGCAACGCAACGCCAAGCCCGATTGGGTGTCGCGCTGGCTGGACGCGCATCCCGACCTGGCGGAGCCGTTCGCGGGCCAGCACTGTTTCGGCTTTGCCGATGGCTTCCCGCTGCTGGTGGCCAACCAGGCTTCGCTGGATGATCTGAATGTTCGCCTGCAGGCCAAGGGCGTGGCGCCGGTGCCCATGGACCGGTTCCGCCCCAATATCGTCGTGCAGGGCGAATGGGAAGCCTTCGAGGAAGACCACACCGCCATGATCGAGGCCGCGGGGGTGAAGATGGCTTTCGTCAAGCCTTGCACCCGTTGCTCGATTCCCGATATCGACCAGATTACCGCCCAGCAATACGAAGAACCCGGCCGTACGCTGGCGGGCTACCGCAATCTGGAGATCGGTGTGGTGTTCGGCCAGAACGCCATCCTCGACGCGCCCGAAGGCGCGCGCCTGAAGGTGGGCGACGAGGTCGGGATCGAATTGGATTTCTGATCCCGCGGGCCCCGCCGCCGGGGTCTTATGCCGAGGACAGCTTCAGGCCCACCAGGCCGAGCACGATGAGGGCCACGCTGGCGATGCGCATCCAGCTGGTGGACTCGCCGAACAGCACGATGCCGGCCACGAAGGCGCCGATCGTGCCTATGCCCACCCACACCGCATAGGCAGTGCCCAGAGGCAGGGATTTCATCGCCACCGCCAGCAGCCAGACGCTGATGGCCATGCCTGTGGCGGTGATGGCCGAGGGCCAGAAACGGGTGAATCCGTGGGTGTATTTCAGGCCTACGGCCCAGACGATTTCAAACAGGCCTGCGAGTACCAGGATGATCCAGGTCATTACGACTCCTACGCTTGTGTCGCCGGCTTGCCGCCGGCGCGAGGGGCCGTCCCCAGTATCAAACGCACCGGCCGTCCGGCCGCGCGCGGCAACGGGCCGTCCCGCTGCGGCAAAAATTATAGAATAGCGGGTTCATACGGCAAAACCGGGTGCCGGGGATCACTCTTGCAACACTTCGCGTTCCGGGGCGCGAAACCAGGATACCAATAATGCAACGCATCATGCTGCGGGCAAAACTGCACCGCGTCACGGTCACCGAGGCCGACCTGCACTACGAAGGGTCTTGTGGCATCGACGAAGACTTGCTGGACGCTGCCGGCATGCGCGAGTTCGAACGCATCGAGCTCTACAACATCACCAATGGTGAGCGTTTCGACACCTACATCATCAAGGCGGCCCGCGGCAGCGGCGCCATTTCCTTGAACGGCGCCGCCGCGCGCCGCGCCCAGGTCGGCGACCTGATGATCATCTGCACCTACGGCCCGATGTCCGAGGCCGATTCGGCCACGCACAAGCCGCAGGTCGTCCTGGTGGATGACGCCAACCGCGTCAAGGAAATCCGCAAGTTCCCGGCCTGAGGCCGGGCCGGGCGGAGCGCTTCGCCGGCGAAGCGCTCCGCCAACACCCTGAATCGTTTCATCATGAGCTTCCAGGTCATCATCCAACCCAGCCAGCACCAATTTCCCGTCGAATCCGGCCAGACCGTGCTCGATGCCGCGCTGGCCGCCGGCATCGTCCTGCCGTACAGCTGCCGCAACGGCGCCTGCTCCACCTGCAAGGGCCGGGTGGTGTCCGGGGAGTTCGACGCGGGCCAATATCCCGCGCAGATTCTTTCGCCCGAGGAACTGGCCGATGGCTACACGCTGTTCTGCCAGGCCCGGCCTGAATCCGACATGGTGGTCGAATCCACCGAAGTGCGCCTGGCCAGCGATATCCAGATCCGCAAGCTGCCCTCGCGGGTGCAGACGCTGGAACGGGTGGCCCCGGACGTCACGGTGATCAAGCTGCAGCTGCCCGCTTCCGAGCAGTTCCGCTACTACGCCGGCCAGTACATCGAAGTCATCCTGAAGGATGGCCGCCGGCGCAGCTATTCGATGGCCGGCGCGCCCCATACTGGCAGCCCGCTGGAGCTGCACATCCGGCACATGCCCGGCGGCGTGTTCACCGACCACGTGTTCGGCGCGGGCGACACGCAGATGAAAGAGCGCGAAATCCTGCGCCTGGAAGGGCCGTTCGGCTCCTTTTTCCTGCGCGAAGACAGCGACAAGCCCGTCGTGCTCCTGGCCAGCGGCACGGGCTTCGCCCCAGTCAAGGCCATCGTCGAGCACATGATCCACAGCAACATCAAGCGCCCCGTGGCGCTGTATTGGGGCGGACGCCGTCCGCGCGACCTCTACATGGATGCGCTGGCGCAGTCGTGGGCCGGCATGCTGCCTGATTTCCGCTATGTGCCCGTGGTGTCGAATGCCTTGCAGGAAGACGGCTGGACCGGTCGCACCGGCTTCGTCCACGAAGCCGTCATGCAGGACATCGCCGACCTGTCGGGCCATCAGGTCTACGCCTGCGGCACGCCGTTGATGGTGGACGCCGCCAGGCGCGAATTCAGCGCCCAGAACGAGCTGCCGGCGGAAGAGTTCTACGCGGACGCCTTCACGTCCGAAGCCGATCTGGCTCGGGCCGCGCCTTAGTCTTGAGTAACAGGGCATGAGCGAACGGGGTGGAACGAGCGGGCCTGGAAAGGTTTGTGACTTCCGCCCCTTTTTATTCCGTAGGCGCGGGCAAAGCGCCAGGGTAAACTGCCGTGGCAGCAGCTTGCCATGGATCGTGGACATAGGGTCGGCGATCCGAGCTGGCACGCAAGGAGCAATGCGGGCATGAAAGTAGCGGTATTGGGTGGCGGCATCATCGGAATCTCCAGCGCCTGGTGGCTGAACCAGGCCGGCCATGACGTCGTGGTCATAGATCGCTGCACCGGTCCCGCGCAGGAAACCAGCCTGGCCAATGGCGCCCAGATCTCGGTTTCCTATGCCGAACCCTGGGCCAACCCGCAAGCTCCGTTCAAGTTGCTCAAATGGATGTTCCAGGATGACGCCCCGCTGCTGTTCCGTCCGCAGCTGGATTGGCGGCAATGGATGTGGGGGCTGTCGTTCCTGCGCGAGTGCCTCCCCAGCCGCCTGGCTCCCAATATCCGCGCCATGGTCCGCATGGCGGAATACAGCCGCGCGACCCTGCGCGGCATGCGCGCGGAACTCGGCATCCAGTACGACCACCTGGAACGCGGCATCCTGAATTTTTACCGTGATCCGCACGAATTCGAAAATTCGCAGCGCGCCGCTGGCCTCATGCGCGATTTCGGCGTGGAACGCCGCGTGGTCTCGACCGACGAGGTCGTCGCCATCGAGCCCGCGCTGGCGCCGCACCGCCAGACCATCGTCGGCGGCGATTACACGCCCGAGGACGAAAGCGGTGACGTGCACCTGTTCACCGTGGCCCTGGCCGAGCATTGCGCCCGGGCCGGCGTCGAATTCCGCTACAGCACGCGCGCCACGCGCCTGTTGACCTCGGGCGGCACGGTGCAAAGCATTGAAATCATCGAACCCGACGGCCGTTACGGCGTCTTGTCGGCCGATGCCTACGTCGTGGCGATGGGCAGTTTCAGCCCGTACCTGCTGCGGCCGCTGGGTGTGCCTTGCAATGTCTATCCCGCCAAGGGCTATTCCGCGACGTTCCCGGTGATCAAGCCGGAAGCCACCCCCACGGTCAGCCTCACGGACAGCAGCCACAAAGTCGTTTTCTCGCGCCTGGGCGACCGGCTGCGCATGGCCGGAACCGCGGAGCTGTCGGGCTATTCCCGCAGCCTGAACACCGGCCGCTGCGAAGCCATGACCCGCCTGGCGCGCGAACTTTTTCCCGACGCGCTCGATTTCGAACGCGTCAGTTACTGGTCGGGCTTGCGCCCGTCCACCCCCTCGAACGTGCCTATCATCGGCCGCAGCCGTATCCCCAACCTGTACGTCAATACAGGACACGGTACGCTCGGTTGGACGATGGGCGTTGGCTCGGGCCGGGCATTGGCCGATCTGCTCAGCGGAAGGCGGCCGGAACCGGAGTTTCCTTTTCTTGGTCTGTGAACCTATGAAGAATCTGCAATTGGCGGGCGTTGCCCGCGCGATGTTCGCCAGCCGGCGCGCATGGTTGTTCGGCGCCGCCATGGCGATGGCCGGCGCGGCGAATGCCGCCGCGGTCGACATCCAGGTCTGGCACACGCTGACCGACGCAAACAAGGCCGAGTTCGAAAAGCTCGCCAAGCAATACAACAAGGAGCAGGACCAGGTCCGCGTGACACTGCGCGGCTTCGCCTCGCCCAACGCGCTGGAACAGGAAGCCGTCTCGGCGGTCAAGGCCAAGAAGGGCCCGAACCTGCTGCAGTTGACCGACAACCATTCGCCTGAAGTCGTCGCGCAACACAAGGCCGTGCTGCCGCTGTACGAGTTGCTGGCCAAGTACCCGATCAAGGACCTGAACTGGTTCGTGCCGGCCACCAGCAGCTTCACGCGCGACAGCAAGGGCCGCCTGCTGGCCTTCCCCTGGATGGCCGAAGTGCCGGTGATGTTCTACAACACCGCCGCCTACAAGAAGGCCGGCCTGGATCCCAACAAGCCCGCGCGCACCTGGACCGCCCTGCAAGGCGAGCTGCTGAAGCTGCGCGACGTGGCCGACATCGACTGCCCCTACGCCTCCAGCGACCAGGTCACGGTCCACCTGGAGAACCTGGCGCCGATCAACAACCAGCAGTTCACCAGCAACAACAACGGGCTGGACGCGGTCACCAAGAAGTCCGCCGCGCCTGCCATGCAGTTTGACACGCTGTACATGCGCCACATTTCGCTGATGGTGAGTTGGAAGCGTTCGCTGCTGTTCATGGCGCATTCGGGCGACAACGCCAGCGACAAGCTGTTCGCCAAGGGCGAATGCGCCGTGCTGACCGCCAACACGGGCGCATTCGGCCAGTTCCTCAACACCAAGTCGCTGTCCTTCGGCGTGGCGCCGCTGCCTTACTACGACCAGGTGACCAAGGACGGCGGCAAGCCGTTCGTGAGCGGTTCGGCGCTGTGGGCGCTGGAGGGCCATCCCCAGGCCGAAGAGAAGGCCACGGCGCAGTTCCTGGCCTGGCTGTCCAAGCCCGTCATCGCGGCGGAATGGCATCAGCGCACCGGCTACCTGCCGCTGACCGAAGCTGCTTTCCGCGCATCGGACGTGTCGTTCTATGAGCGGATTCCGGGCGTCCAGGCGCTGATTGCTTCAATGCGCGCCAACCCCACGGCGAATAGCCGCGGTTTCCGCATGGCCAACTACGAGCGCATCGAGCCTGTGCTGAACCAGCAGCTCAATGAAGCCTTCGAAGGCAAGGTGCCGCCGGTCGCGGCGCTGAACAACGCCGCCACGCAAGCGCGCAGCATCGCGGCGCAACGCTGATCCAGGCGGGCGGCGCATACGTCGCCGTGCCCTGATGCAAGCCCGGTCTCAGGACCGGGCTTTTTTTTGTCTCGCCGCCGCGCGACCAAACCATCCATGCGTACATGCCAGTCTGGCGACGAGCCGGCCGCTCGTCCACCATGCCTCTCATGCGTATCGATTCCGGTGCGCCTTTCGCTCGCGGTGAGGCATGGTTCGTTTCTTCTTCGTGGCGGCAGGGCTGTCCTGCCTGGGGGCCTGCACAGGGGCCGGCAAGAGTCCGGCCGCATCCCCATGGGAAGCCTCGCGGCAGGCTGCCCAAGGCTTCCGCTTTGACTGGCAGTTGTCCGGCGATCCTGCTGTTGCGCCCATGCAGGTGTTCGACGACGGCAAGGAAACTTGGTTGCAGTTCGCGCCGGGCCAGGCGCTGCCGGCGATTTTCGGCATAGGCAGTGACGGCGAACGCGCCTTGCCGTACTCGAGGCGCGACCCCTATGTCGTGCTGGCAGGAGGGTGGAACGGCCTGCTGTTTCGCGGCGGACGCCTGACGGCCCGTGCGCAACGCCTGCCAGCGGTCGCCGACGCCAGGGCGGCCGCCGGGACGGGGGCCAGAG
>NZ_DATCUY010000328.1:0-4363 GCF_036567245.1 Achromobacter sp.
GACAGGCTGGCGCGGCGCCGCCGCAAGAGCGCGAAGCCCGCCGCGGTGACCAGCACGGCGCCGCCCATCACGAAGGCCAGCGACGGATCCCAGGCGCCGGCAAGGTCCAGGAAGCCCAGCACCTTGGCCGGGTTGGCCATGCCGGAAACAATGAGGCCCAGGCCGAACACCAGGCCCGATGCGAAGGCGATCAGCGCAACCATGTCAGAGCGCTCCCAGATGACGGGTGACGTAGACCACGGCAAAGCCCGCGGCCATGAACAAAGCGGTGGCGGTCAGCGAGCGGCGCGATCCGCGCGACACGCCGCAGACGCCGTGGCCGCTGGTGCAGCCCGAGGCGTAGCGCGTGCCTATGCCGACCAGCAGGCCCGCGACGATCAGGCGCGTGGTGCTGGCCTCGACCACGACGGGCGGCAAGGCGCTGCCCAGCCGGTACAGCCAGGGTGAAGCCAGCAGGCCGATCAGAAAGGCCAGCCGCCACATGCCGTCGCGCTCGCCCTGAAGCAAGCCGCCCACAACCCCGCTGATACCCGCGATGCGTCCCGCACCCGCCATCAGCAGCACGGCAGCCGCGCCAATGAGCAGGCCGCCCGCGGCTGCGGACCAGGGAGTGAAGGCGGACCAGTCCAGGTTCACTTGAGTGACTCCATGGCGCGGCCGCAGTACAAACTCGATAGCGTCTTCATGACCTGGCTGACCTCGAAACTGGCCATCTGGTAATAGACGTATTTGCCTTCGCGGCGCGTTGCGACCAATCCTTCATCGCGCAGCACGCCCAGTTGCTGGGACAGCGTGGGCTGATGGATGCCGGTCAGCGATTCGAGTTCGCTTACGTTGCGTTCGTTCTGGACCAGCTGGCACAGCAGCAGCAGGCGGTCTTCGTTGGCCAGCGCCTTGAGGAGCGCGCAGGCCTGGGAGGCGGATTCGCGCAAGACGGCGACTTCGCACTCGGTCAGGGCTTCATTCATTTGATGCGTATCAATCGGCGTGAGAGAGTTTGATCATTATATTGACCAATATAATATCCAACAATATTATTGAAATATATATAGTGTTTCATTGTGCAGCGACTCGCTGCGACACGAGCGTCCATGTCACCCCAGATCCAGGCTTTCTTCGATCCCGTCACCGCCACCGTCACCTATGTCGTGCATGAGCCCGCGCCGGGCGGCGCCTGCGCCATCATCGACTCGGTGCTGGACTACGACCCCAAGTCCGGCCGCAGCAGCACCGCCAGCGCCGACCGGGTGGCGGACTACGTGCGCCAACGTGGCCTGAAGACCGAATGGCTGCTGGAAACCCATGCGCATGCCGACCACCTGTCGGCGGCGCCCTACCTGCAGCGGCGGCTCGGCGGGGTCATCGCCATCGGCCAAAGCATCCAGACCGTGCAGGGCGTGTTCAAGAAAATCTTCAACCTGGAACCCGAATTCCAGCTGGACGGCTCGCAGTTCGGCCATCTGTTCGCCGACGGCGAAACTTTCCGCATCGGCGCGCTGACGGCGCAGGCCATTCACGTGCCCGGCCACACGCCGGCCGACATGGCCTACCTGATCGGCGACGCGGCTTTCGTCGGCGACACGCTATTCATGCCGGACGTGGGCACGGCGCGCTGCGACTTCCCCGGCGGCGACGCCCATCAGTTGTACCGTTCCATCCAGCGGCTGCTGAGCCTGCCCGCCAGCACGCGGCTGCACATGTGCCACGACTACCCGCCCGCCGGACGCGAAGCCTCCTGGCAGACCACGGTGGCCGAACAGCGCCGCGCCAACATCCACGTGCGCGACGGCATCAGCGAAGAGGAATTCGTGGCCATGCGCACGCGGCGTGATGCCACGCTTTCCATGCCTACCCTCATCCTGCCCGCCATCCAGGTGAACATCCGCGCCGGCCACTTTCCGCCGCCCGAGGACAACGGCGTGCGCTATCTGAAAATCCCCGTCGACGCGCTCTGACGGCGGCGGCTGGGGCCGCGATCCGGGCTTGCGCCCCCCGGGCTTATCCCGCAAGATCGTCCGATCGCAGAATTGCCGATCAGACGGATCCCCCATGTTTGCAGAAGCCGAAGCCGACCCCAGCCTGTCCAAGGAAGAATTCAAGCCGCTGGAGGCGAAGCTGCGCGTCGCCTTGCTGAACGCGCAGTACCAGCGCCTGCAGAAGGCTGACAAGACGCTGCTGATCGTGATCGCCGGCATAGACGGCGCCGGCAAGGGCGCCACCGTCAACCTGCTGAACGAGTGGATGGATCCGCGCCACATCAAGACGCTGGCCTATGGGCCGCGCGAAGGCGCCGCGCTGCAGCGTCCGCCATTTTGGCGCTACTGGAACGACCTGCCGCCCAAGGGCAGCACCGGCATCGTCTTCGGCTCCTGGTACGCGCCGCTGCTGCTCGAAGCGACGCGCAAGAAGCCTGACCAGAACAGCATCGAGGCGCAGGCCGCCGCGATCCGCCACTTCGAGGCCATGCTTGCCGCCGAAGGCGTGCAGATCGTCAAGCTCTGGTTCCACTTGTCGGCCAAGGCGCAGAAGGCCCGGGCCGAGCGCCTGCTGGCCAGCCCCGAGACCTCCTGGCAGGTCAGCCCGATCGACCTGAAGGTCTACAAGAAGTACGACCGCATCCGCAATGCCGGCCAGGTGGTGCTGAACCGCACGGACAGCGGCCACGCGCCCTGGGTCGTGATCCCCAGCGCGGACGAGGACATCCGCGCCGCGCGTACCGCCGAAGCGGTGCTGGCCGCCATGCGCCAGCGCGGCGTGCCCCGCATCCCGCCCGCCTTCGTGGCGCACGCCCGGACCACCCGCGTCGTCGATCGCCTGGGCGAACTGGACTACGACGCCAAGACCGACAAGGACGACTACGAATCCGAACTGGGCCTGCTGCAAGGCCGGCTGGCGCGCGCGGCGCGTTCGAAGAAGTTCCAGGCACGCTCGCTGGTGCTGGTGTTCGAAGGGCAGGACGCGGCTGGCAAGGGCGGCGCGATCCGGCGCGTGACGCATGCGCTGGATGCGCGGCAGTTCGACATCACGCCCGTATCCGCGCCCAACAGCGAGGAACAGGCCCGGCCCTATCTGTGGCGTTTCTGGCGCCATGTGCCGCGCCATGGACGCATCGCCATCTTCGACCGCTCCTGGTATGGCCGCGTGCTGGTCGAGCGCGTCGAGAAACTGACCACCCCCGCCAACTGGCGCCGCGCCTACGCCGAGATCAACGACTTCGAGGGGCAACTGGCCGCCAGCGGCGCGCTGGTGCTGAAGTTCTGGCTGGCAGTGACGCCGGACGTGCAGCTGGAGCGCTTCAAGGAGCGCGAGAATTCCCCCTTCAAGAATTTCAAGATCACGGCCGACGACTGGCGCAACCGCGACAAATGGAAGGACTACGCGGCCGCGGCCAACGAGATGCTGGCGCGTACGGACCTCGCACACGCGCCGTGGCATCTGGTGTCGGCCAACGACAAGCGCTACGCTCGATTACAAGTGCTGCGACACATCGTCAAAGCCATGGAAGACCAACTCTGAATCCCGCCTGGAGGCAGCAAGCCATGAGTACCGCAGAAATCCGTCCCATCGTCGCCGCCGACTTCGAAGCCTGGCTGCCGCTATGGAAGGGCTACCAGGAGTTCTATCGCGTCAACATCGACGATGCGGTCACGCGCAACACCTGGGCGCGCTTCCTGGATCCTGCCGAACCCATGCACGCGGCGCTGGCCTATGAGAGCGGCCGGGCCGTCGGCATGGTGCACTGGATCTTCCACCGTTCCACCTGGACCGCGGGCGACTACTGCTACCTGCAAGATCTGTACGTGGACCCGGACGTACGCGGCACCGGCGCCGGCCGCAAGCTGATCGAGCACGTGTATGCGCAGGCCGCCGCCGCCAACTGCTCGCGCGTGTACTGGCTGACCCACGAGACCAACGCCACCGCCATCCAGCTCTATGACCGCATCGCCGACCGCTCGGGCTTCATCCAGTACCGCAAGGTGATGCCGTGAGTGCGCGCGACCCCAACTGTCCACTGTGCCAGGAGGACGGCGGCACGCTGCTGTGGCGCGGTCCGCACCTGCGCATCATCGAAGTGGACGACGCCGACTATCCTGGCTTCACCCGGGTGGTCTGGAACGGCCACCTGGCCGAGATGACCAGCCTGTCCACCCATGGCCGCGACCTGCTGATGCGGGCCGTGTATGTGGTGGAAGAAGCGCAGCAATCGGTCCTGGGGCCCGACAAGATCAACCTGGCCTCGCTGGGCAATATGGTGCCGCATCTGCACTGGCACGTGATTCCGCGCTGGCGCGGCGACCGCCACTTTCCGGATCCGATCTGGGCGCCGCCGCGCGTCGCGGCCGGTGCGGAATCCGCGGAATGG
>NZ_DATCUY010000329.1:0-3220 GCF_036567245.1 Achromobacter sp.
CGCGCAGCGCCTATCCGCAGACTGGACCCGGCGTGGGCTCGGCGCCGATCGGCAGCGACCTGCCGCCGCCCATGCCCGTGACGGTGCCCGACGGCACGCCGGCCGAACAGGCCGCGGGCATGGATGCCGCATCGTTCTTCACGCTGTTCTTCGACGTGATGCGCAACAACCCGCCGCACGCCAACGACACGCCGATCCTGGACCGCATGCGCCGCATCGGCCTGGACAGCCGCCAGCCGTTCTCCTATGGCCGCCTGAGTCCGGCGGTGCAACAGGCGCTGGCGCAGGCCCAGCCGCTGGCGGGCCGGCGCATCGCCGATGGCGTGTCGCGCCTGGGTACGCCCATGAATGGCTGGAGCACCGTGCTGTCCGGCATCGGCACCTACGGCACCGACTACACGCGCCGCGCCGCCATCGCCTATGCCGGCCTGGGCGCGCCTACGCCGGAGGACGTGCTGTACCCGGTGACGGTATCCGATTCCAAGGGCCGCGCGCTGAACTCCGACGAGGACTACGTGCTGCATTTCGACAAGGGCCAACTGCCGCCGGCGAATGCCTTCTGGTCGCTGCATGTCTATGATGCGAAGCACGGCTTTGCTGACAATCCGGCCAACCGTTACGTGCTGCGCAGCACCGACGGCCTGAAGTACAACGCCGACGGTTCGCTGGACATCTACATCCAGCGCCGCGATCCCGGCGAGCGCAAGCGGTCGAACTGGATCGCCTCGCCGGCTGCCGACGCGCCGTTCCTGTTGAGCATGCGTCTGTACTCGCCCCAGGATACGGCGCTGGACGGCCAGTGGGCGCCGCCGCCGGTCAAGGAAGACTGACCTTGTTTTGATGGTATAAAGCGCGGCCTCCGTTGTGGAGGCCGCGTTGCATCGAGCAGGGTATGCGCACCGTGTGTTGCGGGCCGTTTCGCGTCCCTAATTTCGTCCGATCCAAGCGTTGTTTGCACCTTACAAACGGCCGAAAGTTCATTTGCTAGGGTAAAAAGAATCACGCTATACTCTGCGGGTTTGACGCTTGCGGGATAAGAACACGTAGCGGCTGACAAGTAGCGGGCGAATCGTTGATGAAGCTTTTGAAATCAACGGATTAGCGCAGGCTATGGGAGGCAGCTACGGGCAGCGGGACGCGCCGGTTCTGATAGGGGCAAAGAAGCAAAGCGAGGAAGTTTGATGCAACAGAACTCCATGCAGCAGGAAGTGCGGCAGGGTCCGGTTGAGGGTCAGGGTCAGCAGCAAGCAATGTTTGACCACGACATGACGGATAAAGTTCTGGTTCTCAGTGACGCGGATCGCGCGGCGCTGAATGCTCAAGCAAGCCGCGGGCTCCTGTTGGCATTGG
Source organism: Achromobacter sp. (assembly GCF_036567245.1). Taxonomy (GTDB): domain Bacteria; phylum Pseudomonadota; class Gammaproteobacteria; order Burkholderiales; family Burkholderiaceae_B; genus Achromobacter. The sequence continues at coordinate 1,351 of NZ_DATCUY010000329.1, forward strand.
CAGCGCAAGGTGCCATGGGGCTCGCAGCAGCAGTGATAGCGGGGGTTGTCGGAGGGGCGGCGGCAGGTTGGTCGGCGTTGGCGGGGGCGGGAGCGTATTTCATTCCCAATGCGTTGTTCGCATTGCGCCTGGCTGTCAGCGTACGGGCCGGTAAGTCCAGTCCCTTTACCTTTCTCTCTGGTGAGTTGATCAAGTTGTTCGCAACGGCGTTGCTGTTGTGGCTGCTTTCGCGTGTGGCGCAGGACAGCCTCGTATGGCCTGCCGTGCTGCTCGGTCTGATACTCACATTGAAGGGCTATCTCCTGCTCTTGATGTTCCGCAAGTTGTCATAGCGCCGAGCAGGTTTGCGGCAAACGAAATCGTGGAATCGTCCGGTTCGCAAGGGCCGGGCACAGCAAATAGGGTAGGATTCAAATGGCTGCTGCCAGCGACGTGTCGCCTCAGTCCGCGTATATTCAGCACCACCTGGTGCATCTGAACAATACCGGTGAGAAACAGAGCGCTATCGCTCAGTTCGACATCATCAATTACGACTCGTTGTTCTGGTCCGGCCTGATGGGCCTGATCGTCATTTTCTTCCTCTGGCGCGCTGCGCGCCGCGCCACCAACGGCGTGCCGGGCCGTTTCCAGGCCTTCGTGGAAATGATCGTCGACATGGTCGACGACCAGGCCAAGGGCATCGTCCACAACGCCAAGAGCCGTCTCTTCATCGCCCCGCTGGCGCTCACCGTGTTCCTCTGGATCATCCTGATGAACGCGCTGGACCTGCTGCCCGTCGACCTGCTGCCCTCCATCTGGCGCCTGACCGGCCTGGGTGCCGAGCACGGCGACCCGCTCTACTACCACCGCATTCTGCCGACCGCCGACCTGAACGTGCCGATGGGCATGTCGCTGGGCGTGCTGCTGCTGATGTTCTACTACGGCATCAAGATCAAGCACCCGGGCGGCTTCGTCAAAGAACTGTTTACCGCGCCGTTCCACGCGCACGGCATCGGCGCCATCGTGCTGGCACCGTTCAACCTGCTGCTGAACCTGATCGAATACGCCGCCAAGTCCGTCTCGCTGGGCATGCGGTTGTTCGGCAACATGTTCGCCGGCGAACTGATTTTCATGCTGATCGCCCTGCTGGGCGGCGCCTGGACCGGCTTCAACGGCGCCAGCATCGGCCTGGGCATCGGTCACATCCTGGCCGGTTCCATCTGGGCGATCTTCCACATCCTGATCGTTCTGCTGCAGGCCTTCATCTTCATGATGCTGACGCTGGTGTACCTCGGCCAGGCTCACGAAGGCCACTGATCCCCCGAATTTCTCGTGCTGGCCACCCGGCCAGCACGGGATAGCAAGATTATCTTGCATTGAGCTGTACCCCCTTATTTTTCAATTTTTGACTTCAGATTTCTAACCAAGGAGTTGTCATGACCAACGTCGCTTTCGTTGCCCTCGCATGCGGTCTTATCATCGGTCTGGGCGCTATCGGCGCTTGCATCGGCATCGCACTGATGGGCGGCAAGTATCTGGAAGCCTCGGCTCGTCAGCCTGAACTGATGAACGCTCTGCAAACGAAGATGTTCCTGCTGGCTGGCCTGATCGACGCGGCATTCCTGATCGGCGTGGGTATTGCCATGCTGTTCGCCTTCGCCAACCCGTTCGTCGGCTAAGGCACCGCCCGCCGGCGAAAAGGCGGGTCATGACGCTGGCGGCGATGCGGGTGCAAGCTCCGTCGCCGCCTAGCAAAGTATCGAGTGCTCCGTGACGCCCCTTTCCGGGTGCGGTCGGAGCCGCAAGGTGTTAAAGGAACGACCGTGAATCTGAACGCGACGATCATTTTCCAGATGCTCGTGTTCTTCGTTCTGGGCTGGTTCACGATGAA
>NZ_DATCUY010000330.1:0-5877 GCF_036567245.1 Achromobacter sp.
GCATAGGCCTCGCGTTCAAACATCGCAAAGGTGTCCGGATGCACGTACCGCAGCACCGGCAAATGATGCTCCGACGGCTGCAGATACTGCCCGATGGTCAGCATGTCCACGTTGTGCTCGCGCATGTCGCGCATCACCTGCAGGATTTCCTCGTCGGTCTCGCCCAGGCCCAGCATCAGGCCAGACTTGGTGGGGACGTCGGGATGCAGCTTCTTGAACTCGGCCAGCAGCTTGAGCGAGTGCATGTAGTCCGAGCCCGGGCGCGCCTGCTTGTACAGGCGCGGCACGGTTTCCAGGTTGTGGTTCATGACGTCCGGGGGACCGGCGTTCAGGATCGTCAGCGCGCGGTCCAGGCGGCCGCGGAAGTCGGGCACCAGCACCTCGATGCGGGTGGTGGGCGACAGTTCGCGGATGTGCGTGATGCAATCCACGAAGTGGCCAGCACCGCCGTCGCGCAGGTCGTCGCGGTCCACCGAGGTGATCACGACGTAGGACAGCTTCATGGCGGCGATGGTGCGCGCCAGGTTGAGGGGCTCGTTGGTGTCCAGCGGATCCGGGCGGCCGTGGCCCACATCACAGAAGGGGCAGCGGCGGGTGCATTTGTCACCCATGATCATGAAGGTGGCGGTGCCCTTGCCGAAGCATTCGCCGATGTTCGGGCAGGACGCTTCCTCGCACACCGTGTGCAGGTTGTGCTCGCGCAGGATGCGCTTGATGTCGTAGAAGCGCGAGCCGGGCGCGGCGGCCTTCACGCGGATCCATTCAGGCTTCTTCAGGCGCTCGGCCGGTACGATCTTGATGGGGATGCGCGCGGTCTTGGCCTGCGATTTCTGCTTTTGCGTCGGATCGTAGACCGCTTCCACGGGCGCGGCGGCGGATTCGTTCGAGGGAACAGGAGACTCGACAAGCGTAGACATGGGGCACCTTCATGCCCGGTGCGCGGGCGCGCCGGGTCTGAGACAAAAACGGCATTTTACCCTCCGCCGCCAGGATCCGCCGACCGAGAGCCCGCCCCCCCCCCCAGGCGGGCGTCCTCGACCCGGGCCGGCCTGGGTTATCGTCACGCCTGACGAATCCGCCGCTTTTGCCCATGTCTTCCCTGCCCCCGCCCCGCCCCATCGCCCTGATCGCCCCCCGTCTGGACGGGGGGCCCGCCGCCCGTGCCATCCAGGTCTGCGCCGAACGGCTCTTGCCCGCCGGCTATTACCTGGCCGCTGGCCCCTGGCAAGACAGCCAGGCCCTGCCGCTGCTCGGCGACCTGCGTCCCGCGGCGGCGCTGGTCATCGGCCCCGTGGACGATCCCGCCCTGCGAGCCTCGCTCGCGGCGCTGGAGATCCCTGTGGTGGAAACCTGGAGCGCATCCGCCCAGCCGCTGGACGGCGCTGTCGTGGTCGACAACGTAGAAGCCGGCCGCATGGGGGCGCGGCACTTGGCCGCCAAGCGCCATGCACGGGTCGCCTGCATCAGCGCCGACAACCCCTGGGAACGTGCCCGGCGCGAAGGCTTCATCAGCAGCGCGGCCGCGCTCGGGCTGGAACTGGTGGCGGACATCGTGCAGCCCGAGGTGCAGCACATGAACGACGGCCGCATGGCCTTCCTGCGCCTGCTGGCCACCAATACGATTTTCGATGCGGTGTTCTGTACCACGGACCTGCTGGCCGCCGCTGCGGTATCCGAAGCCCACAACCGCGACCTGCAGGTGCCGCAGGACCTGGCCGTGCTGGGCTACTCGGACGACGGCAGCGCCGCGCAATGGGCGCAAGGGCTTACCACCCTGGGCGCCGACGCCGCCATCCTGGGCCGGCGCGCCGCCCAGTTGCTGCTGGACCGCCTGGAAGGCGAGCGCGGCATGGGCGAGCGGGAAATCGTCGAGGTGGTGTTCGAGGAACGGCTCAGTACCTAGGGCGCACGGGCGTGGCCGGCAGCCCAGCCCAGGCGCCCCCGGCGGCCCCTGACTACGAAATACCTTCGTACAGCGGCGGAAAGCCGCTGGCCTGGAGCATGTCGTTGGCTTCCCGCAGGAAAGCGGGCGTGGCCGTTTCCGGGACCTGGATCAGCCATTGCACAGCGTCTTCTTTGCGGCCGCGCAGCAAGAGCAGGCGCCCCAGATGGAACATGCCGCGGAAATCGCCGCCTTCGGCGCAGCGCTGGTAGCAATCGAAGGCGCGGTCCATGTCCTGTTCGACCACGTCGCCGGCCTCGTAGTAGCGGCCCACTACGCCGATGGACTTCACGTGGCCGGCTTGCGCCGCTTTCTGATAGAGGGCCAGCGCCGCCGCGGAATTCTGCGTCACGCTGCCGCGGCCGCTGCGCAGCATGTGAGCGTAGTTGTACATGCCCCAGTCCAGGCCCTTGTCGGCGGCCAGGCGGAACCAGTAGGCCGCGACCGTGTCGTCGCGCGGCACGCCCCAGCCGTTCTCATAGCAGCGGCCCACCATATTGATGGCCATGGGATGGTCGGCGTGGGCGGCGCGCTTGAACCACGCCAGTCCCTGTTCCTGATCGCGTTCGACGCCGGCGCCGTCCAGCAGCATCTGGCCGTAGATAGTCTGGGCTTCGATCAGCCCCAGTTCGGCCGCGGCACGGATCCAGGCGGCATAGTCCTCGGCTGGCCCCTGCTCGCGCAGACGGGCCAGTTCCTCGGGCGTGGTCGCGGCCACGTCGGCCGCGGTATAGGTCTTCATGTCTTGTTCCTTGCGCGGTCCCAGGCCTGCGCCAGATTGCGCGCCAGCGTCTCGCCTGTCTCGGTGGGCTCGCGGTAGACACCACAGACCGCCATATCCACGGTGCGCAGCCCGGCGTAGCCGCAGGGATTGATGCCCAGGAACGGCGCCAGGTCCATCTGCACGTTCAGCGATACGCCGTGATAGGCCCGGCCATTGCGGATCTTGATGCCCAGCGCGGCGATCTTGGCCAGCTCGCCCCCGTCAGGATCGGGCACGTAGACCCCCGGCGCGCCCGGCTTGCGACAAGCGTCGGCTACGCCCATCTGGGCCAGCGTGTCGATGACCGCGCCCTCCAGCAGATTGACGTATTCCTTGACGTAGATGTCGGCGCGGCGCAGGTCGAACAGCGCATAGGCCATGACCTGGCCAGGGCCGTGGTAGGTGACCTGCCCGCCGCGGTCGCAATGGACGATGGGGATATTGCCGGGGTTGAGCACGTGCTGGGGCTGGCCGGCCTGCCCCAGGGTATAGACGGGTGCGTGTTCGCAGAGCCAGATCTCGTCAGGCGTATCGGCGCCGCGCAGATTGGTGTACGCCTGCATGTCGTGCCAGACCGACAGGTAGTCGGCCGGCCGCGCGAGCCACTTGATCACAACTGTATTGCTCTACAGAACGATGGACACCATCGGATGGCCATGCAGGGCGCGGTAGAGCGCGTCCAGCTGCTCACGCGAGGTCGCGCGCACCGTGAAGGTCAGGCCCATGTAGTTGCCGCCCTTGCTGGGCCGCATTTCCACCGTGGCGGCGTCGAACGCGGGGTCGAACTGCAGCACGACTTCAGTCAGCGTCTGCGCGAATTCGGGATGCTGCTTGCCCATGACCTTGATGGGAAAGTCGCTGGGGTATTCGATGAGGGAATCTTCGGGCGGGATCTGTTGCATGATGTGCCTATAAGGTGTTGCCCCCAGGGCGCGGCCACTGCTCGATATTCGCACCCGAGGGTGTCTGCCACGGGGCGGCCAGATCCAATGTATATGGGGGCAAACCGCCGGCCGGCAAGACCGCCGGGGCGGCCCCGCGGGAGCCGCCCGGTAACGCCGGACCTAAAGCGCGGCGATGCGGGCATCATAACCCGCCCGCAATTGCGCAAAAACGGGGCCGGGCTTGCCCGAACCTACCGCTTTGCCGTCCAGCGACACGATCGCCAGCACTTCCTTGGTGGCCGAAGACAGCATCAGCTCGTCGGCCTGCTCCACCTCTTGCCGCGTGATGGGGCGCGACTCGAAGGGAATGCCTGCCTCGGCCGCCAGTTCGCCCATCAGGCCGTAGCGGATGCCTTCCAGGATCAGGTTGTTCTTGGGCGGCGCCAGCAGCTTGCCGCCCGACACCACCCAGATATTGGTGGACGAGCCTTCGGTCAGGTAGTCGTCGCGGAACTGCACCACTTCATCGACCTCGGCATCGACCGCCTGCTGCTTGGCGAGCACGTTGCCCAGCAGGGAAACCGACTTGATCTCGCAATGCAGCCAGCGTTCGTCCGGAATGCTGATGGCGCTGAGGCCGCGCTCGCGCTGCGCGGCGGGCGGCGGCGACCAGGCCGAGATCATGCCGAAGACCGTCGGCGTGACGGGGGTCGAAGGGAACTGGTGGTCGCGCTTGGCCACGCCACGCGTCACCTGCAGGTAGACGATGCAGGTTTCCAGGTTGGTGCGCGCCAGCAGCTGCTGGATCAGGTCGATCCAGCCTTCGCGGTCGAAGGGCTGGGCAATCCGCAAGGCAGCCAGGCTGCGGTCCAGGCGGTTGAGGTGTTCGGCCATGCGGAACGCATTGCCTTGGTACACCGGGACGACTTCATAGATGCCGTCGCCGAAAATGAAGCCGCGGTCGAGGACGGAGACCTTGGCCTCGTCCACGCGCAGAAACTCACCGTTGAGATACACCTGGCTTTCGCCCGGCACGCCCGGAATCATGAGGCACTCCTGAGTATGAAATGGAGAGGGACGAACCGTCTGGTCCGTCCCGTGAATAAAACACGGGCGTTTCATGCGAAACGCCCGTTGCTAGCTTACACCCCCGCGCCCACGGCGCGGCAGGATTATTCGAACCAGCGCTTGACGGTATCGACCATGCGGCCGAAGAAGCCGGCGCGTTCGACCGCGTCCTGCACCACCAGCGGTTCGGTGCGCAGCACCTTGCCGTCCAGCGTGAACTGCAGGGTGCCGACCTGCTGGCCCTTGGCCAGCGGAGCGATCAGCGGATCCGTGCGCTGTGCCACCGGCTTGAGGTCGCCGGCCTTGCCGCGCGGCACCGCGATCGACACGGGGTTGGGCGGGCCCAGTTTGACGCTTTCAGCCGTGCCTTCCCAGACGCGCGCATCGATGCCGGGCTGGCTCTTGTCGAACAGCTTCACGGTGTCGAAGTTCTGGAAGCTCCAGTTCAGCAGCTTCAGGCTTTCCTCGGCGCGCGTGGCTTCGCTATCCGTGCCCACCACGACCACCAGGATGCGGCGGTCGCCGCGCACCGCGGTCGACACCAGGCAGTAGCCGGCCGAATCGGTGTGGCCGGTCTTCATGCCGTCCACCGACGGGTCGGCCCATAGCAGGCGGTTGCGGTTGGGCTGGGTGATCTTGTTGTAGGTGTAGCTCTTCTGCTTGTAGTAGTGGAAGTGGTCCGGGTGATCGGTGATCAGGTGCGACGACAGGATCGCCAGGTCGCGCGTGGAGGTCATGTGCTGCGGATCGGGCAGGCCCGTCGCGTTCATGAAGTGCGTGTTGCGCATGCCCAGGCGTTCGGCTTCCTGATTCATCAGCGAAGCGAACGAGGCCTCGCTGCCGCCCACGGCCTCGGCCAGGGCCACGGAGGCATCGTTGCCGGACTGAACGATCATGCCCTGGTTCAGCTCGTCGACCGTAACCGGCTTGCGCGGTTCGATGAACATGCGCGAACCGCCCGTGCGCCAGGCGCGCTCGGACACCGGCACGGTCTGCTCCAGCGTCAGGCGTTTTTCGTCCAGCGCGTTGAACACGACGTAGGCCGTCATGATCTTGGTCAGCGAGGCCGGTTCGACTTTCATGTCAGGGTTGGAGGCGGCCAAGGTCTGGCCGCTGTTCACGTCCATCACGATCCAGGCTTTGGCCGCGATGGTGGGGGCCGGCACGGCCGAGACGTCGCCCACCGGCACCACCGCCGACGCATTCGGCGCCGGGGCCGC
>NZ_DATCUY010000331.1:0-7354 GCF_036567245.1 Achromobacter sp.
GGCGGCGCTGGCCTGGGCCGCGCTATGCCTGTACGCAGCCGTCGCGCTGTGGCGCGGGCGCACGCGGCGCGCCATCTGGACCTGGCTGATCGGCATGGCCGCGTTGTTGGTGTGGTGGCAGACGCTGGCGCCGTCCAACGACCGGATCTGGGCGGACGACGTGGCGCGCACACTGCGCGGCAGCGTTTCCGGATCCATCGTCACCTTGGACAGCGTGCGCAACTTCGATTGGCAGGCCGATACCGATACGCGCTACACCGCCCGTTGGGAAAGCCAGCAATACAACCTGAACGAGCTGGCCTCGGTGGACATGGTGCTGTCGTACTGGGGCAGCCCGGCCATCGCCCACACCTTGGTCTCCTTCGGCTTCACCGACGGGCGCCACGTCGTGTTTTCGGTCGAAATCCGCAAGGAGCGCGGCGAACAGTTCTCGGAGATCGGCGGATTCTTCAAGCAGTTCGAACTGAGCGTGATCGCCGCCCAGGAGCGCGACATCCTCTACGTGCGCGCCGGGCCGCGCGCCGAGCGCGTGTACCTCTATCCCGTCGACATGCCGGTGCCCGCCATGCGCGAATTGTTCCTGTCCTATGTGCGCACCGCGAATGAGCTGGCCGACCAGCCGCGCTTCTACCACACGGTGACGGCCAACTGCACGACGCTGGTCTACCGCATGGTGCGCGCGATCGTGCCGGGCCTGCCCATGGATTACCGCATTCTCCTGTCCGGCTACCTGCCGGAATATCTCTACGAGCGGGGCGGGCTGGATACGGGCAAGCCGCTCGCCACGCTGCGCCAACAGGCCTATATCGGCAGGCCAGCCTTGCCCGGTCCCGATCCGGTCGAGTTCTCGCGGGCCATCCGCCAGCCGGCATCCGCGGGCACCGCGCAATGATCGGGCTCTGGCATGCCGGCGCGAAGGGCTGCGCAATCCTGGGCCTGCTGGCCTGCGCGGGTTGCGCGGGCGTCAAGGTGTCCTCCGTCAGCACGCAGGATTACATCGCCCAGCGCCGCGGCGACGTGCTCACCACCGGTCAGCTCAGCGCCTCCGCGCGCGAGTCCATGGCCGTGCTGGGCCTGAACGCGCAGGATTGCCGCAAGGACCGCGACGCCTGCACCCGGTCGCTGGCCACCATGGAAGGGCTGGACAGCGAACGGCGCCTGGCTACGCTGTCCGAAGTCTGGCTGATGGAGGCGCTCGCCACGGAGAAGCAGCGCCCCGCCAGCCAGGCCGGCCAGGACGAGCTGCTGGACGCTTACCTGCAGACGGCGCGGGCCGCCTACGCCTATTTGTTCTTCACGCCGCGCTCGCCCAGCGACCGCGCCTTCGAGGACCGCCAGACCCAGGTGCGCGACTACTACAACTACGCCGTGCAGCAGGCCGTCACGCGCCTGTTCGAACAATATCGCGGCCGTCCGCCGGAACCCGGAACGAAAATGACGGCCGGCGCCTGGCAGGTGCTGGGCGAGATGTCCGACGTCAAGCTGCCCGGCGGCAAGCAGTTTCCGCATGAACTGGTGCCTGCGTCGACCTTGACGTTCCGGGGACTGCGCAGCATGTACCGGCGCGACGGCTTCGGCGCTGAACTGGTGGCGGTCACCGCGCGCCGTGTGAATGATGCCGACACCTTCAAGACGCCATACAGCGAAACGCCATTTCCCGCCGTGACCGTCATCATGGGCTTTCCCGGCGACACGCTGGAACAGGTCATGGCCTCGCAGGAAGCGACCCTGGCGGCCTACGACCCCTACAAGCGCGACACGGTGGCGTTGGCTGGCACCACGGTGCCCCTGGCGGCCAACTTCACCTCAGGCTACGGCCTGTGGCTGGCGCGGTCGGGCTTCGCCACCCAGGCGCTGCGCAACGTGCTGGGCAAGGAAGAGGGCATCGAGGCGCCGCACGTCTACCTGTTACAGCCCTATGACCCGGACCGTCGCACCGTCATCATGCTGCACGGCCTGGCCAGCAGCCCGGAAGCCTGGATCAACGTCGCCAACGAGGTGCTGGGCGACGAGACCCTGCGCCAGCATTACCAGATCTGGCAGGTCTACTATCCGACCAACGCGCCGCTCGCGCTGAACAACCGCGCCATCCGCGACGCGCTGCGCCAGACGATCCAGCATTTCGATCCCATGGGCGCGGCCCAGGCCTCGCGTGATACCGTCATCATCGGGCACAGCATGGGCGGCGTGCTGAGCCGGCTGCTGGTATCCTCGTCCGGTACCGTGCTGTGGGACGCGCTGCGCGACCACGCCAAGCTGGACGAGACCCAACTCGCCCAGGCGCGCGCCGAATTCGATCCGGTGCTGAGCTTTGACGCGTTTTCCGGCATATCGCGCGCGGTATTCATCGCTGCGCCGCACCGGGGCACGCCATTTGCCGAGAACACTTTGTCGCGTTGGCTGTCCAATCTGATCACGCTGCCTGTGACGGTGGTCAGGCAGTTCGCCAAGCTCAACCGCCTGGCCGACGCCGATGGGCCGCCCCGGCCCGAATCCTCGATCCGGGTGCCCAACGGCGTGGACAACCTGAGCGAAAAGGACCGATTTGTGAGATTGACCGCGTCTATGCCGATTTCGCCGGCGGTGCGCTACCACAGCATCATTGCGAACAATACTCCCGGCGTTCCGCTGGCGGATTCGGACGACGGCCTGGTGCCGTACCGCAGCGCGCACCTGGACGGCGCCGAATCCGAGAAGATCATCAGCTTCTCGCATAGCGTGCAAGAGACGCCGGAGGCAATCCTGGAGCTCAGGCGCATACTCCGGCTGCAGCTGGAACAGGGGGGGCAATGATGCACGGGTTATTGTTCGGCCTTCTGCTCATCGTCGCCTGTGCGCTCACCGCCGCGCTCATGCGCCAGCCGGGCGTGGTGCTCTACGACTGGATCGCGACGCGCGCAAACAGGCGGCGGGCCGCCGTTCAACAGCGGCGAGCCGTAAAGCATGCGGCCGTGCGCGAAGCCGCCAAGGCCAAGCGCAGTCAGCCCGCCACCCTGGCCGGATAAGCGCCGCCGCCAGTCCGACAGGGCTGGCCAGGGAGCGCCGCGCCGGCTTATCAGGGTTCCAGCCCCAGGTGCCCGCGCAGTGTGCTGTGCTGGTATTCGGTGCGGAACAGCCCGCGACGCTGCAGCACCGGAATCACGTGTTCGACGAAATCGTCGATGCCCCCGGGCAGGGACGGCGGCATCAGATTGAAACCGTCGGCCCCTTCGTTTCGGTACCAGTGCTCCATCTTGTCGGCGATCTGCTCCGGCGTGCCCACCATGGTGCAATGGCCGCCGCCGGCCGCCAGCCGTCCGAGCAGCTGGCGCACCGTGGGTTTTTCGGTCTCGATGATGCGCAGGATGGTCGCGTAGCGGCCCTTGGGGCCGGTGAATTCGGACAAAGGCGGCAGGGTGGGCACCGGTGCGTCCAGTTCCCAGGCGGAACAATCCTGCAGGACGAAGGTGCCGAGCTGGCGCAACGAGGCGTCGCTGGGCAGCAGCACGTCCAGTTCGCGCTGCTTGGCCCGTGCTTCAGCGTCCGTCGAACCCACGTAGGTGACCAGGCCCGGCATGATGGGCACGAAATCCTGGCGGCCGGCGGCCAGCACGCGGCGCTTGATGTCGCGGTAATAGGCTTGCGCCGCGGGCAGATCGTAGGCGACCGCGTAGATCGCTTCGGCGCGCCTGGCGGCCAGGTCGCGGCCCTGGTCCGAGGCGCCGGCCTGGAACAGCACCGGACGGCCTTGCGGCGGACGTGGCACCGTCAGGGGGCCGTCGACCAGGAAATGCTCGCCGTGGTGGCCGATCTTGTGCACGCGCGCGGGCACGCCATAGTCGCCGGCGCGGTCGATGGCCAGGGCGTCCTGGTCCCAGGAGTCGAACAGCTTGAGCGCGACGTCGACGAATTCCTCGGCGCGCGCATAGCGCCAGTCGTGTCCGGGCATGGACTCGTAGCCGTGGTTGCGCGCTTCCGCGTCGAACATGGACGTGACCACGTTCCAGCCCATGCGTCCGCCCGAGATATGGTCCAGCGACGCCACCATGCGGGCCGCGTGGAAGGGCGTGAAAAAAGTGCTGGAGACGGTGCTGATCAGGCCGATGCGGGAGGTGGCGCGCGCGATCGCGGCCATGGCGGTCAGCGGTTCCAGGTACCAGCGCGGGCCGTCGCCGATGTTGTCGACCGATTGCCCGTCGGCGAAGAAGATGGCGTCCAGCTTGCCGCGTTCGGCGGTGCGCGCCAGTTCCTCGTAGTAGGCGATGTCGCCCAGCCGTTCGGCGGCGGAATCGGGGTGACGCCAGGCGGCGCGGTGGTGGCCGCAGCCGAAGATGAACAGGTTCAGATGCAGCATGGCGATCCGTTCCGGGCGGGGGCGGTGTAAGACGCGATAGGCATGGTCAGGCTCTTCGATTCCAGCGGCGGACAGGCAAACAGGCGCCGCACGCCGGCGAACTTAGCACAAAGCCGCGGGCGGCGTCCGCGCCAGGCGCGTTGACATTGCCGTGCCGCTCTCCTAATCTTGCGGCAATTCCTGGGGGAGCCCTGCAAGGGCTGAGATTCCGCGGCAACGCGGTAACCCTTTGAACCTGATCCGGGTAATGCCGGCGAAGGGAAGGACATCGCGCAGTCCGCGCGCCCTCCCTAGACTTTCATTCATCTTGCGGCCTGCGCACGGAAGCGCGGCGAGGCCGCCGCGTTGCGCGTCCGGCTGCCAGCCGGCAGCGGGAGGACCGATACCATGTTGACCCAATCCACCGCCCTGATGTGGCTGCTGCTGTTTTCGGGCGGCTTCGCCGTGGCCAGCGTCCTTTACACGCGGCGCAAGCGCGGCACGCTGGAGGACTACATCGTCGCCCGCAACAGCCAGGGCGCTTTCGGCACCATCCTGACGCTGATGGCCTCGACCCTGGGCGCCTGGATCCTGTTCTCGCCCGCGCAAGCGGCGACCTGGGGCGGCCTGGCGGCGGTGATCGGCTACGCGCTGGGATCGATGTCGCCGCGCCTGGTGATGATTCCGCTGGGGCGGCGCATGCGCGAACTGATCCCGCATGGGCACACCCTGACGGAGTTCCTGATGGCGCGCTACGGCCGGCCCATGTACGGGCTGGCGCTGTTCATCATGCTGTTCTATCTCTTCATTGCGCTGTCCGCCGAAGTCACGGCCATCGCCAAACTGGTCACCATGCTGGCACCCGTGCCGCTGTGGGCCACCGCGGCCATCGTGATGGGCACCACCTTGCTCTACACCACCTACGGCGGGCTGCGCTCGTCGATATTCACGGACCAGGTGCAGATGATGGTGATCGTGCCTTTGCTGGTGATCCTGTGTCTGGTGGGCTGGCAGGCCGCGGGCGGCGCCATGCCCACCATCGAGGCGCTGCAGGCCAAGGCGCCGCAGCTGCTGGACCTGACCGACCCGGTGGGCGTCAAGGCCGGGCTGACCTTCTTCGTCGCCATCCTGCTGACCGGTATCTTCCACCAGGGCAATTGGCAACGCATCTACGCCGCGCGCGACGCGCGCTCCATGCGCAACGGCTTCCTGCTGGGGGGCTTGCTGGTCGCGCCCTTCATCTTCCTCATGGGACTCTTCGGGTTGGCCTTCGTTGGCCTGGCGCCCCAGGGCGACAGCTCCATCGCGCTCTTCAGCGTCATCATGCCGCACGCGCCCGCGTGGTTCGTGATCGCCCTGATCCCGCTGGGGCTGTCGCTGGTCATGAGCACCGCCGACACCGCGATCAGCGCCGTCTCCAGCATCATCGCGGTCGATATGCGCCGCCTGATGCCCAACGCCAGTTCCATGACCATGAAGCGCCTGGCGCGCTGGCTGGTGCTGTTGATGGCCATCCCGGTCATGATCGTGGCGTCGCAAGGCTACAGCGTGCTGTACCTGTTCCTGCTGGCTGACCTGCTTTGTTCCGCCGCCGCGTTCCCGGTCTTCTACGGCCTGTTCAGCCGCAAGCACGACGGCCTCACCGCAACCGTCGCGACCGTCTCCGGCCTCGTGGCGGGCCTGTTCTTCTTCCCGGCGCCGGGCGACAAGCCCTCGTTCCTGCTGGAGTCCTTCCTGCTGGCCGCGGTGGTGCCGGTGGTGACGACGGTGTTGATGCGCTGCCTGCTGCGCGGCCGCAAGGAATTCGATTTCTCGACCCTGAGCGCGGCGGTGCGCAGGCTGGACCAGGATCCGGCCTGAACGGCTGTTGCGCGGCGTGGCGCCCCAAAGCGGGCGCCGCGCCGCCATTACGGCGCGCGCAGCGCCTTCTTGTCCACCTTGTTGGCGCCCGTGTAGGGCAGGGCGTCCAGAATGCTGATCACCGCGGGCACCTTGTAGCGCGCCAGATTGGACTGGCAGTGCGCGATCAACCCGGCCGAGTCGACAGCCGCGCCCGGCCGCAGGACCACGAAGGCGCGGATGACCTCGCCGCGGTAGCTGTCCGGCCAGCCCACCGCCGCGGCTTCGGCCACGTCTGGATGCAGGTACAGCACTTCATCGACCTCGCGCGGATACACGTTGTAGCCGCCCGAAATCACCAGGTCCTTCTTGCGGTCGCGGATGTACAGGAAGCCGTCCTCGGCATACTCGCCAATGTCGCCCGTATACAGCCAGCCCTCGCGCAGCGTTTCGGCGGTGGCGTCGGGCCTGGCCAGATAGCCTTGCATGATCTGCGGCCCGCGCGCGCGGATTTCGCCGCGCTGGCCGGGCGGCAGCACGACGCTCCCCGTTTCCAGATCGACCACCTGCACTTCCGTGTTCGCGACGGGCGTGCCGACCGAGCCATGCCGGGTTCCGGCCGGGCCGTTGTAGGTGAGGATGGGGCCGGCCTCGGTCTGGCCATAGCCTTCGTAGATCGGCGCGCCCACGGCGGACTCCCAGCGCCGGTGCACCTCTTCGGCCAGCGGCGCGGATCCGGAATAGCAGGCGCGCACGCTGGACCAGTCGGTGCCGGCAAAGCGCGGGTGCGACAGCAGGCCGGTATAGATGGTGGGGCTGCCGGGAAACAGCGTGATGCGCTCGCGCTCCACCGCGTCGCAGACGTCGTCGGGCCGATAGCGCGGCAGCAGCACCAGCGTGGCCGCGGAGCTGGCGGCCAGGAACAATCCCATGGCCATGCCGTAGGAATGGAATAGCGGCATGGCGCAAAGCACGCTGTCGGCGCCGTAGCGGGTGGGCAGGGCCAGTTCGCGCTGCAGCACATTGGTGGCGATGGCGTCGCGCCCGAGGATCACGCCCTTGGGCTGCCCGGTCGTGCCGCCGGTGTACTGCAGCAGGGCCGGCGCCTGGGCGTCGGCGTCGTCCAGCGGAGAGTCCTCGTCGCCCGGCGCGGGTTCCATCCAGGCGCGGGCCTCGTCCTCCGTGACCAGCCGGACCCCGAGC
>NZ_DATCUY010000332.1:0-1751 GCF_036567245.1 Achromobacter sp.
GTGCAGGCGATGAGCACGCCCAACCCATCCGCACAGGCAGGTGGGGATGGGACCACGAACGAAGACCACGAAAACAACCTCGCCAAATTCAAGAACAGCGATGTCATCGGCCATCCTGGCGGCGAGGTATTCAACCAGTTCGCATCGTCGTCGGGCTATTTCTGCCAAGGCGCGGGCACGGCCTTCATGCCGTATCTACTCAGCACGCTGGACACGCTGGCTTGGCGCTACAACGTGCCTGAAATGGCCTACCCGGAGGCGTTGATTCCGGGCATGCGCGAGGTCGGTGCGCGCACCACGATGAATCTCTGGGGCAACGTCTATCCGCGCGGCGGCTTCCTGCACCAGACCGACGACCAAAAATCCGGGGCTGTGGTGGCCCAGCGCGCGGGCGATGTCGTCACGCGCCGCGGGCAGATCCACGTGTACCAGCCGCTGCTTGCCAACGCCCGCGACGGCTACTGGCCGGCCGGCGAGCTGATGGAGGGTGATGCCTCTACGGGCAAGTGGCAGGAGCTGACGCCGCGCCTGTCCAACACCTGCGTGGTGTTCCCGCACAGCGGCACGCTGACCCAGGCCCAGCAAGGCGACTACGCCTGGGCGCTGTGGCGTCCCTATGCGTGCTGCGAACGCCGCGGTCAGGTGTTCCTGGGCAGCGTCGATTTCCTCTGAGGTGCCACGATGAAGCGTCCTGAACCGATGAACCTTTCCGCCAAGGCGTGCCGCCTGCTGCGCCCGAAGGCGCTGGCCGGCCCGCTCGCTCTGGTCTGCGGCCTGGCGTGGGCGCAGGTCGGATACCAGAACAGCGGCCCCGTCATTGGCGATGACGTCATGTACTCGATCGGAGGCGGCAGCGCGGTGTCCATGGGCCGCGCGGCTGGCATGCGCTCCATCGGGGTCGGCTTGGGGTGGAACAGCAACCTGATCTGCGGCGACATGAGCATCCAGACCACGCTGCGCAACCAGCTCAACGGCATCACGAACGGCTTCCAGCAGATCATGAGCAACGTGATCCAGAGTGCCACCAGCGCGGTGGCGTCCCTGCCGGCGCTGATCATTCAGCGCGCCGATCCCGGCCTGTACAACCTGCTGACCAACGGCGTGCTGCAGGCGCGGCTGGACTTCGACCGCTCCAAGCTGACGTGCCGCGCGATGGCCGAGAAGATGGCCGAGACGGCGGGCGGCCAGCTTGGCTGGAGCCAGATGGCCGAAGGCATGGCCCTGCGTGACGCGGTTGGCAGCAACGATGCCGTTTCGGCCGTCGAGCAGGCTGAGACGCGCCGCGGCAACGACGGCGTTCCCTGGGTGGGCGGCAGCAATGCCGGTGGCGCGGGCCAGTCCGCCATCCGGGTGGTCGGCGACGTCACCCGCGCGGGCTACAACCTGGTCAACGGGCGCGGCGTGACGGACACATCCTCCATCGCGCCCGCCAGTTGCGCGAGCCTGTCCTGCCAGACCTGGACGTCGCCGCAGCAGGCGACCGAATGGGCCACCCGGGTCCTCGGGGAACAGGTGCAGCGCACGTGCGATTCCTGCACCAAGACCGAGACGGTGCCCGGCGTCGGGCTGACGCCGCTGATCCAGGAGGAGTACGAAGCCAAACTGGAAGTCTTGCAGGAACTGGTTTCCGGCGTGCGCAACACCACCTTCGAGAACTTGCGCGAGGCCGGCAGCACGTCGCTGCCGATCACGCGCGGCGTCATCGAGGCGCTGCGCGACGAGCCGGACCAGGACCTGCTGGCGCGGCGCCT
>NZ_DATCUY010000333.1:0-1927 GCF_036567245.1 Achromobacter sp.
GATGCGGCCATGGACCTGGCCGAGGGCATGTCACTGCCGCTCTCGGTGGTCTGGGCCGCGATCAGGAACTGGGTCGATCAGGGATTGGGCTAGGCCATGGCCGTGGACGACACCGCCCCACGAGCCCCGCGTCAAGGCCCCGTCGCACTCGCCGACCTGTTCGACGCTGCGCTGAAGGACCTCACGCCCAAGCCACATCCCAGCGCGCCAGCGCCCATGGCAGTGCCCACGCCTGCCGCGTCCGGCGACGCCTTCCTGTTCAGTGGCAATCGGCACGAGAGCGTGCCGCGGCGGCTGTTCCTCGACCGCCGCCTGACACCGCTGGAGCGCAACGCCTGGCAGGTGTTCCGGCTGATGCTCAACGACGACGGCGTCACGGCGTTCTCGACCTATGAGCAGTTGCGCCCCTGGCTGGCGTCCATGCCCTGCGCGGGACAAGCCTCCCACGAGACCGTCGCGCGGGCGCTGACGCTGCTGCGCCTGACGCGCTGGCTGAGCCTCGTGCGACGACGGCGCGACCCCAAGACCGGCCGCATCCTCGGAAACCTCTACGTCCTGCATGACGAACCCCTGACACCGTTCGAGGCCATGCAGCTCGACGCCGACTACCTGGCCCTGGTCAGCCAGTCGCTGGGGCATTCGGCCAAGGCCGTTCAGGTGGTGGGACTCAACACCCTCCAGGAGATCGCGGACGACCCGATGTTGTCCGGACGCACCTTGCCGTCGCGGCTGCAAGTGCTCGCCGAGCGCCTGGCCGACCAGGGCATCACCGCCACCGAAAGTTATCCACAGGAGGATGCGATCCACGATTCCGAAGAAGGGCCCGCGAGCCTTCTTCGGAATGGCGAACGCCCCTCTTCGGAATCCGAAGCAGGGCCGAAACCCGCGCCAGACGGCGCTCTTCGGAATCCGAAGCAGGACCGTACAGTACGTAGTAGTAGTATTAATGAAGTACGTACTACCGCGCAGGCGCGTGCGCTGGGCGACCTGCAATGGCCCAAGCGCTTCGCGGAACTGAAGGCGGAACAGCAGGCCGGAGCCAGGATGGCGTTGCAGCAGGTGGACGCTGCCCTGGGGCAGGCCGTGCTGGACGAATGGGCCGCACGGTGCGGCAAGCATGGCATCCGCAACCCCGCCGGATATCTGTTCGGCATCATCCAGCGCGCCATGCGCGGCGAGTTCAATGCGTGGGCCAAGCAGACCGGCCCAGCACCGCCAACACCATCGGCGGCGCGAGCGCCACCATCCGAGCCGCCGCGCAACGTCGTGCCGCCCGAGGTGGCCCGGCAGCACATCGAGCGCCTGCGCGACCTGCTGCGCAAGACCTGAGCACAGGGCTCGTCAAAGCCGTGAAGTAGATCTCCATGGCGGTCGGCAGAAACGGTCCCCTGGGGACGGCTGTGCGGTGAAGCGCCGGGTGACGGCGCGACCTGCTGCGCGAAACCTGGGCAAAGCGCCTGGCAAGGCCATGAAGCAAACCTCCATGGCGCTCAGCGGAACGGTCCCCTGGGGACGGCCGTGCTGCGAAGGATGGCGTCGAACGACAGCGCGACGTGCGGTGCAGCACGCAACCCGTCGACGACCGAGGCCCGGAGCGCCAACGTGAATGCCCATCTGCGGAGCGGTCCCCAGGGGACCGTTGCGCGCTGCGCCGCCAGCGCGCACAGAACCGGGGGCCGGCTCATTTCGGTTTGTTGACTGACTGCCTTCCGCCGCATGCGGATGCTGGCGGCTCCCTGTCCACCAGCGAGCGATCACCATGGCAACCAGCAACGAACCATTGCAGCTCAACCTCGGCTCCCTGCGCAGCGCAATGTCGCTGACGCTGCACACCCACCACGCCTCGCGCATCTGGCATGGCCGCGCCGCCGCCGAGGGGCGACCGGGCATCGTCGGCCTGAACGGCTACATCGCCGTCATGAACAAA
>NZ_DATCUY010000334.1:0-2809 GCF_036567245.1 Achromobacter sp.
AATCCCCCGCCATCGCCCGCAACGTGGCGGCCTTGGACGAATGTGTAGCGCGCTTGCGCGTGCAAGCCCGGGACGCCGGCCTCTACGCGCCGCAACTACCGGTGGAACTTGGCGGGCTGGGGCTGGGCTGGCGCGCGCTGGCGCAAGTGCTGGAAGCGGCCGGTCGCGGCTTTCTGGGACCGGCCGCGTTGAACTGCGCCGCGCCCGACCAGCCCAACATGCTGACGTTGCTGCGCCTGGGTAACCCTGCCCAGCAGGAACGCTTCCTTGCGCCGCTGGTGCGCGGCGAGCAGCGTGCCTGCTTCGCCATGACCGAGCCCGCGCCCGGCGCCGGCTCCGACCCATCCATGCTGCGCACCCGCGCCGAGCGGCGCGGCGCGGGCTGGGTGCTGAACGGCCACAAGCAATTCATCAGCGGCGGCGTGGGCGCGGATTTCGCGCTGGTGCTGGCGCGCACCGATACCGGCGCGACGCTGTTCCTGGTGCCTGCCGATACGCCGGGCTATTGCGTGGTCCGCGATATCGGCATGGTCACGGGCTACCAGATCGGCGGCCACGCCGAGATCCTGCTGCAGGACTGCGAGGTCGGCGACGAGGCCGTGCTGGGTGAGCCCGGCCGCGGACTGGAGCATGCGCAGCTGCGGCTGGAGCCGGCCCGCCTGTCCCACTGCATGCGCTACATCGGCCGCGCGCGACGCGCGCTCGAAACGGCGCAAGCCTATGTAATGCAGCGCGAGTCGTTCGGCTCGCGCCTGGCGGACCTGCAGCAGATCCAGGCCATGGTGGCGGATTCGCATATCGACCTGCACGCCGCCCGCCTCATGACACTGGACTGCGCCGGCCGCATGGACGAAGGCCTGTCGGTGAAACAACACAGCGCCATGGCCAAGGTCTTCGTGTCCGAAGCGGTGAACCGCGTGGCCGACCGCGCCGTACAGATGATGGGCGCGTCCGGCCTGTCCGACGACACGCCCGTGGCCATGGTCTGGCAGGAAATGCGCCCCTTCCGCATCTACGACGGCGCCAATGAACTACACCGCGCCACGCTGGCGCGCCGGCTGCTGGCGCAAGCCTGAGCCTCAACGGAGACGAGCATGCAGAATCCCGAATTCCAGGCCTACCGCCTGCACGCAGGCGCGGCGGGCGAGCCGCCGCAAGGCCGCTTCGACACCTTGACCGCGGATCAGCTGTCCACGGGCGACACGCTCATCAAGGTGGCCTACGCGGGCCTGAACTACAAGGACGCACTGGCCCAGGCCGGGCGCGGCGGCATCATCCGCGAGTATCCGCGCATCGGCGGCATAGACCTGTCTGGCACCGTGGTGCATTCCGCCGATCCGGCGCTCACGCCCGGCCAGGAGGTCGTGGTGCACGGCTTCGGCATCGGCGTGGATTGCGACGGCGGTTATGCCGAGTACGCGCGGGTGCGCCATGACTGGGTGCTGCCGCTGCCCGCCGGCATCGGGCTGCGCGATGCCGCCGTGCTGGGCGCCGCGGGCTATACCGCCGCCCTGTCGCTGCACTGGATGGAGCACTGCGGCTTGACCCCGGATCAGGGTGAGGTGCTGGTGACCGGCGCCACCGGCGGCGTCGCTGGCGTCGCCATCGACATCCTGAGCCAGCGCGGCTATCGCGTCTGCGCCATGTCCGGCAAGCGGGATGCGGAGAACTATCTGCGCTCGCTGGGTGCACAGGACGTGATCGCGCCGCCCGATCTGTCGGCCGGAATCAAGCCGCTGCTGAGCGCGCGCTGGGCCGGCGTCATCGATTCCGTGGGCGGCCCGCTGCTGGCGCACGCGCTAGCCAGCCTGAAGCCGGACGGCGTGGCCGCCGCCTTCGGCAATGCGGGCGGCGCGGAACTGCCCACCTCGGTCATCCCCTTCATCCTGCGTGGCGTCAAGCTGCTGGGTATCAACGCCAACAGCCCCATGCCGCTACGGCGCCAGGTGTGGCACAAGTTCGCTGCCGAATACCGTCCCGCGCATCTCGACCTGATCGCGCGCGTCATCGAACCCCGCGAACTGCCCCAGGCGCTGGCCGCCATGCTCGAACGCAGCAGCACCGGCCGCAGCGTCGTGCGTTTCTCCTGATTCTTCATCGCCACATCATGACCGACACTTCCCTGTCCCGCCTCTTCGATCCGCAAGGCATCGCCATCGTCGGCGCCTCGGCCACGCCGGGCAAGATCGGCGCGATGCCGATCAGCCTGCTGCTCCAGCACGGCTACGGCGGCCGCATCATCCCCGTCAACCCGCGCGCGGATACCATCGCCGGCCTCCCTGCCGTCCCCGGCCTGGACGCGCTGGACGCGGACGTGGACCTGGCCATCCTGGCCGTGCCTGCTGCCCATGCCGCGCAGGCGCTGGAACGCGCCCGGCCCGGCCAGGTGGGCGCGGCGGTGGTGTTCACCTCCGGCTTCTCCGAGACCGGCGCAGAAGGCGCGGCGCAGCAGGAGCGGCTCTGCGCCATCGCGCGCGAGCGCGGCATCCGCCTGCTGGGCCCCAATTGCCTGGGCTTCATGAACGTGCGGCGCAAGGTCTATGCGACGTTCTCGCCGGCCCCGGCCAACGGCGTCGTCGCCCCCGGCGGCATCGGCATGGTGTCGCAGAGCGGCGCATTCGGCGCCTACGCCTACAGCATGGCGCGCGAGCGCGGCCTGGGCCTGTCGCACTGGATCAGCACCGGCAACGAGGCCGACATCGACGTCGCCGACTGCATCGAATGGCTGGCGCGCGACGCCGATACCCGCGTCATCATGGCCTATATGGAAGGCTGCCGCGACGGCGCCAAGCTGCGCCGCGCGCTGGCT
>NZ_DATCUY010000335.1:0-11170 GCF_036567245.1 Achromobacter sp.
GATTTCATTGTGCTTGTGACCGAAGTCACTATGCACTCGCATCAAGCGCCCACACTTATCGGTTGTTTAATTGTTAAAGAGCGGTACTGCTGAATTCGGTACTACTTACTGCCTGCCCACTTCGCTGCGCCGCTTTCGCTGACGCTGCGTTGTTTGCAGCAGAGAAACGAGATTATGAAGAAGTTTTTATCGCTTGTCAAGTCAGCGTCACATCCTTCGTTTCGCCTTCCTGCCTGCGACCTCTTCAGGTCCGCCTCTCTTTAGCAGCTATCGAAATATCAGGGTTAACCCTAAGTTTTCGGCAACTGCCAAGCCCAAGACTATAACACGATTTTTGCAGATTGCGCAACTGGCTTTTGCCTAACTTGCTGCAATCCTTGCAATAACCACGCGGCGTTCATTTCTGAAGCTTTGCGGCAGACCTGGCTCGAATCCTCTTGCCCGACCTGTTGTGCTTGCTTGGCTTCGCGGTTCAAAACTGTCTGAACTGCGAAGGAGCGAGACTATAGCACAAGTTTTCCGCCTGTCATGACGCGCGGGCAAATATTTGTTCTTGGCGCATCCATGACCTGTTGCGACTCAGATCCCCTGCCCTTTTCCGCCACGCGATGCTAGCTATATATAGGTAGCGGACGGGACACCAGCCCCTGGCAACCAAGCGGCCCCGCCCCCTATATATAGAGGGCGGGGCCGTGGCGGGAAGAGAAGGAACAGCGAGCCGCCCATCACGGGCGGTAGCCTCACCTACCAGCGGAGATAGTCCGCATCGCGAAAACGCGCCAGGTCGCGCTTGACTGCGGCTTCGTTCATCAGCCAGCTGGGAGCGCCCAGATCCTGCAGCATGTGCTCATCCAGGTCGGCGGCCAGATGACGCAGTCGCGCTTCGTTGCGGCGCTTGCGAAAAGCCGCCGCAAGCAGGGCGAACAATCCAAGGTGGCGCGCCGTCGGCTCGGTGGACGGCGCCGTGACTGGGATTGCCGCAGATGAAGGTTCGCGCTCCCAGGAAGCCGCGACCAAGGCCGGGGAAGAAGGGGTGCAAAGCTGTGCAGACATGATGGGCTCCAGGTGTTTATGCACTTTGGTAAGCGTAGTCGCCCAATGTCCGACTGAAAATCGAATTGTTTTGGGGATATCGGTAAGCTATGATGACCAATCGCCATCATGAACCCCTGCCATGCGTCTGCCACTCAGTACCCTCCCCGCCTTCCGTGCCGTGGCCGAGCTGCAGAATCTGCGCGCGGCGGCCGAACGGCTGCATCTGACCCATAGCGCCGTCAGCCAGCAGATCAAGGTGCTGGAAACCCAGCTGGGCTTTCCCCTGTTCGAGCGCAGCGGACGGGGCATCGTCCTGAATTCGGCCGGCACCGCGCTTTTGTGCAGTGTGCAAGGCGCCATGGCGCTACTGGATGAAGGCACGATGGCGGCGTCGGCCGCAGCCTCGGGCAGCGAGCAGCGTTTGCGCGTGTCGGTGCTGCCGTCCTTCGCGCAGCGCTGGCTGTTGCCGCGCATGGCGCGGTGGCGCGAGCGCAATCCGGGCCTGACGCTGGAGATCGAAACTTCGCAGCAAGTGGTGGATCTGCTGCGCGACGGCTTTCACGCGGCGCTGCGTTTTGGGCGCGGCCCCTGGGCGGGCGTGGAGTCGGAGCC
This sequence comes from Achromobacter sp., assembly GCF_036567245.1. Taxonomy (GTDB): domain Bacteria; phylum Pseudomonadota; class Gammaproteobacteria; order Burkholderiales; family Burkholderiaceae_B; genus Achromobacter. The sequence continues at coordinate 1,648 of NZ_DATCUY010000335.1, forward strand.
TTTGTTCGACACACCCCTGCCCTTGATCGTCCTGGCGTCGCCGGAAACCGCGGCCGCGCTCCCCGACAATTCACCGCAGACGTTGGCGCGCCAGCCTTTGCTCGGCGAACGCGAGCTCTGGCAAACCTGGTTCAACGCCGCCGGGTTGAACACGCCGATCACGCCGGTGGCCTCCTTCAACGATGCCGGCATGATGATGCAGGCCGCGGAACAAGGACTGGGCATTACCCTGGGCCGCCAACTGCTGGCGGCGGACGCGCTGTGCTCGGGCCGGCTGGTGCAGATATCCCCCATCAGCATCGAGTATGAACAGGCGCAGACCTACCATCTGGTCTACCGGCCCAGCCTGCGCGACTGGACGCCGCTGGTGGAACTGAAGCAGTGGCTGCGCGACGAGCTGGAGATGTCGCGCGAAAACCTGAGCGCTCCCAAGTCCGGCGCCGGCAAGAAACAACAGACAAAAAAAAGGTAAAGCGGCATCTGCTGCTTTACCTCTACCAAATCGCGGCGCCAGCGGAAACCACGATCCGCAAGCCGGCTGCGCTACGCACGCAATTGCCGGCAGGCGCCGCGGCGGCGGCAGTCACACGTGGCGGCGGACCTCAGGCCACCTTGCGCGCAGCGGGCTTGGCCGGCCGCATCGTATCGGTTTCATTGAAGCGCTGGTGCCAGGAGTACGCTTCCTCCAGCAGATGCGGCGTCTGGCCGCCGCGCTCGCAAGCGCGGTCGAAATAGTCCTGCAAGGCATCGCGGTAGGAAGGATGCACGCAGTTCTGGATCACTGCGCGCGCGCGTTCACGAGGCGCCAGCCCGCGCAGGTCCGCAAGGCCGCATTCGGTGACCAGCACGTCCACGTCATGCTCGGTATGGTCCACATGGGACACCATGGGCACCACGCTGGAGATGTCGCCGTTCTTGGCCATGGACTTGGACACGAAGATCGCCAGGTGCGCGTTGCGGGCGAAGTCGCCCGAGCCGCCGATGCCGTTCATCATGTGCGTGCCGCCCACGTGCGTGGAATTGACGTTGCCGTAGATATCGAATTCCAGCGCCGTGTTGATGGCGATGATGCCCAGGCGGCGCACGATCTCGGGCGCATTGCTGATCTCTTGCGGACGCAACACGATGCGCTCGCGGTAGTGCTCCATATTGGCCAGGATCTTTTCGTAGACTGGCTTGGACACGGTGATCGAGGAAGCCGACGCGAACGCGAGCTTGCCCTGGTCCAGCAGTTCGATGGCGCTGTCCTGCAGCACCTCGGAGTACATCGTCAGGTTCTCGAAGCTCGACGACTCGAAGCCATGCAGCACGGCGTTGGCGATGGTGCCGATGCCAGCCTGCAGCGGCAGCAATTCATTGGTCAGGCGGCCGGCGTCGACCTCGCGGCGCAGGAAGGCGTTGATGTGGCCGGCAATAGCATTGGTTTCCTCGTCGGGCGGCAGAGCGTTGGACGGACTGTCCGGTTCCTGCGTGATGACGATGGCGGCAATCTTGGCCGGGTCGACGTCGATGCAGGACTGGCCGATGCGCTGGTCCGGCGAAACCAGGCCGATCGGCTGGCGCGCCGGACGGGCTTCGGGCACGTAGATATCGTGCAGGCCCTCGATGGCTGCGGGCACGCCCATGTTGAGTTCAATGATGATCACGTCCGCCTGCTGCGCGAAGGAGGCGGAGTTGCCCACTGACATCGTCGGCACGATGGCGCCGGTCTCGGTAATGGCGGCGGCCTCGATGATGGCCACGTTGATGGGGCCGATATGGCCGGCGCGCAACTGTTCCACGGTTTCGGACAGGTGCTGGTCGATGAAGGCGATTTCGCCCTGGTTGATCTTGCGGCGCAGGGTCGTGTCGACCTGGAACGGCATGCGGCGCGCCAGCGCATTGGCTTGCGCCAGCATCTTGTCCGTGTCGTGGCCCAGCGACGCGCCGGTGATCAGGGTGATGGAGAGGGGTTCGCGCTCGGCGCGGGCCGCCAGCGCCGCCGGCACCGACTTACAGTCGCCCGCGCGGGTGAAGCCGCTCATTCCGACGGTCATGCCGTTCTGAACCAGCAAAGCCGCCTGATCGGCGGAAGTGATCTTGGCGCGCAGCCCAGGGTGGCGGATACGGTCGAGATGCATGGTGTCTCCAGATTCAAGGGCCTACGTGCGGCGGGGCGCGGCGTTGCCGCCATGCGCCCAGGCGCCGTCTGACGCGGCGTTTCCCGAGGTTCCTGGACCGACTCGAAGCGGCCCGGGAACGAATTTTCGGCAGTATAGGAAGGCCGGCTCAAATCTCGTAATGACTTAAAATCATCCAGATAAGTCGCTTTTTTCATCGTTTGAATGTTTTGCGCGCATCGCGCGAGGGAATTCCGGTCCATGGACGTGCGCGCGTTGCGGTACTTCGTCGAAACCGTCAGGCATGCCAGCTTCACGCAGGCGGCCAAGACGCTGTTCGTGACGCAGTCGACGGTGAGCAAGATGATCCGTCAGCTGGAAGAAGAGGCCGGCACGCCGCTGCTGATCCGCGACGGCCACACCGCCCGCCCCACCGATACGGGCCGGGTCATGTACCAGCGCGGCCTGCAGGTGCTGGAAACGATGCGCCAGCTATCCGAGGAACTGCGCCAGACGGCGGATCTGCGCCGCGGCGCGCTGGAAGTCGGCATACCGCCCATGATCAACCTGCTGTTCACGCCTGTGGTCAAGCGCTTCCGCGAACTGCATCCGGGCATCCACCTGACGCTGCGCGAAGGCACCGGCCAGGCGGTGGAAGGGCTGGTCGCCAGCGGCGAACTGGAAGTGGGCGCGACCATCCTGCCGATCGCGCCGGACGGCGGCCTGGCAGCCGAACCTTTCGGCAGCTACCCGATCTGGGTGATAGGCCCGCCTGACGCGCCCTGGGCCGGCAAGACCTCGCTGCCGCTCGCCGCCCTGCGCGATGCGCGCCTGCTGATCCCCACTGACGACTTCGCCATGACCCGCCGCTTGCGGCAGGCCTTTGCGGATGCCGGCTTTCAGCCGGGCATCGCGGCCCAGAGCGCGCATTGGGATTTCCTGGTGGCGATGGCCTCGGCGGGCCTGGGCGTGGCCTTGCTGCCCGAACCGCTGATGATGCGCATGAAAACGCGCGGCTTGAGCACCGCGAAGCTGGCCAAATCCGGCATGCAGTGGGAAGTCGGCCATATCTGGCAGCAATCCGGCTACCTGTCGTATGCCGCACGCGCCTGGCTGGAAGTGTGCGACACGGTGCTCGGCAAACCGAAAAGAGGCGCCGCGCGCGCCATTCTGCCGGCCTGAGTTGAATCCAAACGTAGGCCAGGTAAACATGCTTTGCCAGAGCCGCCCGCCGGTCAGCCCTGCGGGGCGGAGGCGCCGGTTATCCGGCCCTGTTTCTACCCCCGGCTCACGCGGCCATTCCGGCACTTGAAGCTGCCGCAAAAAATAGGGCCGCAGCGCTCGTTTTTGTTGCAACGGATGGCGCGGCGCCTTGCTATGCTCCCGCCTCGATGCGAGCGACTCGCCCAAGAAACATGACACAGACTTTCCTTACCTTGCCAGCCCGGCCCCGCCGCGCACGTTACCCCGCCTTGGTGGCGCTGATGGCGGCGCTGCTGCTGGCGCTTTTCCTGCTGCCGGCCCACGCCGCCGCGCCGCCTACCCCCGCCGACACCGAAGCGACGCTGGCGGCCGCGCGCAAGCAGATCGATGACATCCGCAAGCGCGTCGCCGACGAGACCGACGACGCCACCCTGGTGAAGCAGCGCGGCGATGCGCTGGACATCCAGTCCAAGGCCGACGCCGCCGCCGAGGCCCTGACGCCTCAACTGGCCAGCGTGACGGCCCGGCTGAGCGAGCTGGGCACCCCGCCCGAAGGCGTCAAGGAAGCCTCCGACGTCGCCGCGCAACGCATGCAGCTGGACAAGAACAGCCGCGCGCTGGACGCGCAGATCAAGCTTGCCAGACTGCTGTCGGTGGACGCCGGACAAACCGCGGAACAGATCTCGGCGCAGCGCCGCAAGCAGTTCCAGGCGCGCCTGGGCGAGCGGCGCGACTCCTTCCTGTCCGGCCAATTCTGGACCGAGTTCCGCGAGGAGTTCCCGCGCGACCTGGAACGCCTGGAAGCCCTGCGCGATGACCTTTCGACCGCGGTCGGCCAGACGCCGAAATGGGGCTGGCTGCTGCTGGGCGCGGCGATCGCGCTGACGATCGCCCTGCGCGTCGCCATCGGCCGGGTGCTGCTGCGGATTACCGCCACGCGCGTCCCCCCGGGACGCTTGCGCCGTTCCTTTCTTGCGGTCACGCATCTGGTGCTGGCCGTGGCCACGCCGGGCGTCATCGCGCTGTTGATCCACATCGGCCTGGACTGGGATTCGCAACTGAGCGACAACACCTCCTCGCTGCTCGCGAACCTGGTGGCGACAGTCTGTTTCGGCGGCTACGTGTCCGGCCTGGGCTATGCGCTCCTGTCCGCGAACCGGCCGTCGTGGCGCCTGCCACCCATCAGCGACGCCGTGGCGGTGCGGTTGCGCTGGCTGCCCGGCGTGCTGGGCGTGCTGGTGGTGATGATCTGGCTGGCCGAGCGCCTGCCGGTGCTGCTGAACGCCAGCCTGACCACCACCATCACGCTGACCGGCATCGTCGCCGTGCTCACCATGGCGACGATAGGCGCGGTGCTGGCCATCAGCCGCCGGCTGCGACGCCAGGCCATGCAGGAAAGCGAGACGCCCATCCCGTTTTGGGTGTCGCTGCTGCTGACCTCGGTCTGGACGGTGCTGATCCTGAGCCTGGCCAGCCTGCTGGCCGGCTATGTCGCGTTCGGCAGCTTCATGGTCAAGCAGGTGCTATGGGTGCTGATCGTGCTGGCCTCGGCGTATCTGTTGTCCACGCTGATCGAGGACGGCTTCAGCACGCTGCTCGGCACCTCGCACCGCGACGGCGGCGAGCATGAAGCGCCCAGCATGCGCGACCAGGCGGCCGTGCTGCTGTCGGGCGTCGGCCGCGTGGCGGTCGGACTGCTGGCCGTGATCCTGCTGCTGGCGCCCTTCGGCGAAGCGCCGATGGACCTGTTGCAGCGCTTCGACCAGCTGCGCAAGGGACTTGCCATCGGCGAAGCCCAGATTCGTCCTGGCGCAGTCCTGCAGGCGCTGCTGGTGCTGGCGCTGTCGCTGCTGGCCGTGAAGATGCTCAAGCGCTGGCTGTCCAACCGCTACCTGCCGACGACCGAACTGGATCCGGGCATGCAGTTGTCGGCCGCCACGCTGTTCGGCTATGCCGGTTTCGTGACGGCGGTAGCGCTGTCGCTGTCGGCCGCCGGCTTCGGCCTGGAACGCGTGGCATGGATCGCAAGCGCGCTGTCCGTGGGTATCGGTTTTGGCTTGCAGGCGGTGGTGCAGAACTTTGTGTCCGGCCTGATCCTGCTGGCCGAACGCCCCGTCAAGGTGGGAGACTGGGTGTCCCTGGGCGGAGTCGAAGGCGACATCCTGCGCATCAACGTGCGCGCCACGGAAATCCAGATGGGGGACCGCTCCACGGTGATCGTGCCGAACTCGGAGTTCGTCACCAAGACCGTGCGCAACGTGACCCGCTCGAATCCGCTGGGGCTGGTGCAGATCAAGCTGCCACTGCCGCTGTCGACCGACGCCGAACAGGTGCGCGAACTGATCCTGCAGGCTTTCTCGGACCACGAGGACGTGCTGGACACGCCGGCGCCGAATGTTTTCCTGGATGGCATCGAAGGCGGCAACCTGGTCTTCAACGCCAAGGGTTACGTGTCGTCGCCGCGGGCGGCTTACGGTGTGCGCAGCGCTCTGTTGTTCACCCTGCTCAAGCGCCTGCATGACGCCGGCCTGGAGGTGTCATCGCCGCCGACCATGCTGCTGGCTTCGGCGCCGCAGCCGGCGGCGGCGCCCCTCGCCGTTGCGCCACCCACCCAGTCCTGATGCCTCTGTATCCTGCCGCCATCCCGCCCCGCCCGGGCCTGGCAGGATTCCCGTCTCAGCCCGGCGTATACAGATCGGTATAGGTCCGGTTGCGCAAGGGCGGCGCTGCCAGCGCGGCGCTCTGCACGCTGCGCACTGGATAGGCCTGCGCCTCGGGGGCAGGAGGCTGCTGCGGCGCAGGCCTGTCGGCCAGAACCGGCCCCGAAGGCGCCACCTGCGCCACCGCGTTGCTGTCGAAGCGGTGATCCGCCGTCGTCAAAGCGGGATTGGTGCACAGCCCCTGCGCCACCAGCGCCGCCTTGGTGCGGTCGTCGGTCTGGCACAGGATGTCGATGGCCGCGGTCTCCAGGCGGCGCGAGCGGTCCGCATCCTTGGTCGAGGCGGCTGCCTGCATGGTGCGCTCGAAGTTGCGGCGCAGGCTGCACTTCTGGTCCTCGATCGGAATCGCCACATTCATGCCGAAGCCAACCACGGCGCCGCCGCCGCCCGCCGAAACCATGCAGCTGTCGGACGAAAACGAACCGTAGAAACTCTGCCCGCCCAGGGGCGGCACGCTGCGCAGCGTGCTGGACCCGCTGTTGTTGGAGTTGAGCGTGATGCCCTGATTGTTGCCGGCGTTGGTCGATCCCGACGACGCCGATGTCGACGCATTGGAACTGCTGGTCTGCGCGCCGGCAGAAAACGCCGCCAGCGACAGGGAAATGGCAAGCACTATAGTCTTCATGATGTCCCCTCGCCCGGACGGCCGAAGCCGTCCGGATAATTGGGTCAGTGATTGAACCCGCCGACATGGCCAACCGGGCCTATGCCGTGTATCGACCCAAACGCACCCACATTCACCGCATGGAAGGAACCCGTCGCCGAAGCGCTGGTATCCGTCTTGGCGAACGTGGCGCCGCCATTGGCGATGCTGTCTCCCACCATGATGGGCGCATTGCCCGAGACGTGGCCGTATGAATCGCTGTTGGCGTACTGACGCGTGCTGGTGACCACTTGCGTGCCATCGCGACTGAAGGTGCCACCCACTTCCGAAACCCCGCCCGTCATGCCGAACGACACCTGGCTGGAAGAACCGTAGCCATTGATCTGGGTGGCGGCCACGGAACTGCCTGTGGAGATGGACGATGCGGTGCCATTGATTGCGCCGGCGTGGCCCGTAATCGATCCGCCAGGGTCCGAGGCATAGGCCGATGCGGCGAACAGGGACAACGCGGCGACTGCTGCGAGCTTTTTCATTTCAGCTCCTCCTGCTCCGTGCAAGCACGGATTCATGATTACCGGCGACCGACCGGCGCGGACCGTTACCGCACAGCGCCACGCCTGGACAATGACGAAAGGCGTGGGACTTTCGTATTGGTACGGAATGATTGCGCCGTCCTAGGCAAGTCGATATCGCCTAAACGGGCGACCGGGTCCCGATGGACGACTCCGGGCTGTAAAACAATCGGCCAGATTTGCGGCAATCTTGCGCGGCGCCCGTGCGTATGGACGAGGGAAAGCACGCCGGATCCGCAGCGCGCGCGCCTGGATTCAACTTTATGGATGGGAACGAAGGAGGCCGCCTCGGGCAAGTTCCCTAACGCGCACAACCGAAGCGGCGAGGCTCGCTGCGCGCCCGGCCCGGAATTTTCAGCGATACTACGGCGGCCGGCCGGGCGCTACCCGGCCTCATCTGTTTGGAGACCAGACCATGATCCAGGAGATTGCCAGCATCCATGTCCGCGAAGGACAGGAAGCGCTGTTCGAGGCAGGCGTCGCGCAAGCGAAGCCGCTGTTCCTGCGGGCCCGCGGCTGCCACGGCATGGAGCTGTACCGCAGCATCGAGCAGCCGCAGCGCTACACGCTGGTGGTGGACTGGGAAACCGTCGAGAACCACATGGTGGACTTCCGCGAATCCGGCGATTTCCAGGAATGGCGCAAGCTGGTGGCGGGCTTCTTCGTCGAGCCGCCCCAGGTGCATCACGAACAAAAAGTGATCTGACGCAGCCAGCCTGGCCACGCCACGTGCGAGTCAGGACTGTTCAGGCGGATCGTCGTACTTGCGCGCGCTGCCGCGAAAACGATCCGCCGGATACTTCTGCGCATTCTTGACCATCTTGCCCGCGACCGCAGCGGCGATATCGATGCCGAGCTGATCGGCCAGGGCCACCAGGTACATCTGCACATCCGCGATTTCGTCCGCGGCGTCCGCCAGCCTTTCGGGCGGCATCTGGCGCGACTCGGCCTCGCTCAGCCATTGGAACAGGGACACGAGTTCGCCCGCCTCGCCGGCCAGGGCCATCGCCAGGTTCTTGGGCGTATGGAACGGCTGCCACTCCCGCTCTTCGGTAAAGCGGCGCACGGCGAGCCGGATCTGTTCCAGGTCGGACATCGCAACTCCTAGCCCGCGGCCAGGCGGGTGCTCGCCGCCAGCGCCACGGCCACGGTCGTGCGCACGTCGGCCAGCGCGCGGTGGGTGGGATTGGAGGCGCCCACATGGCGCGCCAGGATTTCCAGTTTGTGCGAGGGCAGCTCCGGCCATGCGCGCCGCGCCAGCGCCAGCGTGCAATGGGTGGAGTTGGCGAACGGCAGGCCGGTCTGGTCCGCCGCCGCGCCCAGGAAGCGCCGGTCGAACGACGCATTGTGGAAAAACACCGGCAGGTCTTCCACGAAATCAAGGAAGGACGAAAACGCCTGCACCACCGGCACGCCATCGCGGTCGACTTCCGCCTGCGTGATGCCGGTCAGGCGGCTGATGAAGGACGGCACCGGGCCGCGGGTACGCACGACTTGCGTGTACTCGCGCTCGAGCGCCCCGGCCTCGCCCACGCGGACCGCCGCGAACTCCAGGATCTCGCAGGTCGCGGTGGACAGCCCGGTGGTTTCCAGGTCGGCCACGATGAAAGGGCCGCGCAATGCCTGCAACGCCGCGGCCAGGGCCTCTGCGCCCGCCTTGCCGCCCGCCGCGCGGACAGGAGAAGCGCCGCTTGCGCGCGGCCGGCGATAGAAGTAAGTCACGGCCTTACTCCGCCGGCCGCAAGGGCGCGAAGCGCGGAGCGCCATCGGGCAACTGGCCGAAGAACATGTCCGCCGGCCGCACCCACAGGCCGCGCTCGTGCGGCCAAAGGTGTTCGTAGACGACCAGGGACTCCTCGGTTTCGGAGTGGCGGGCGGTACCCACATAGAGGTAGAGGCCGCCCTTGTAATGGCGGTGCGAGGCGAGAGCCAGTGCTTCGGATTCGGTCATGGACGGTAGCCGCAAATGGCGCGGCCCGGGCGGAATGGCTCCTGCCCGGGCCTGCGGGTTCAGATCAATACCGTCTTTATAGCGCATCGGGCCGGCACGGCCGTCTTGCCAGGCAGCGGACCTCGGCCGCCACGACGGCAAAACCCTTGCCATGCGAGCCGGCGCGAACGCCCTCGACGACGGCATTCCGCAACACCAGGGTTAATCCCGACTCAAGCGGCGTCCAATTCGCGATATTGGCGAAAGATGCCTTCCCCGAAAGGCAGGCGTCTGCCGCTGTCGAAATAGGGCTGCAATTCCTCCAGCATCGCCACGCGCGCATGCAGCGCCATGACGTTCGGATAACGGACAGCCAGGGTGGCCATGCGCTTGGG
>NZ_DATCUY010000336.1:0-5770 GCF_036567245.1 Achromobacter sp.
CGCAAGCACTATCAGAAGCGTCAGGGCCACCGTCAGAACTACACCGAAATCCGCATCGAAGCCATCACGGCTTAAGAAGCGACTCGGTACCACTTAGCAGGAGCTAAACATGGCACAGAAAAAGGGCGGCGGCTCTACGCGGAACGGACGCGACTCAGAATCGAAGCGTCTGGGCGTCAAGGCATTCGGCGGCGAATTGATTCCCGCTGGTTCGATCATCGTGCGTCAGCGCGGCACGCGCTTCCACGCTGGCGTGAACGTCGGCATGGGCAAGGATCACACCCTGTTCGCGCTGATCGACGGCAAGGTTCAATTCGGCTTCAAGGGCGCGTTGAACAAGCAGACCGTTTCGATCGTCGCTGCCGAGTAATCGGACCAGCACGGTCAGCAACGCGGTTCGCCGCGTTTCAGAACGGCAAAAGCCCTGTCGCATGCGGCAGGGCTTTTTTGTTTTAAGCTTTTTTGATTTCAGGCAGGAGCCGGAAGGTTCCGGCTCCTGCCTCCCGGCGGCGCCCGATGACGGGCCTGCGCCTCACTACTCACTACACGCGCGGACATCATGAAATTCGTAGACGAAGCCACCATCGAAGTCGTCGCCGGCAAAGGCGGCAATGGCGTGGCGAGCTTTCGCCGCGAAAAATTCATTCCCCGTGGCGGCCCGGACGGCGGCGACGGCGGACGCGGCGGCACCATCTTCGCGGTGGCCGACCGCAACATCAACACGCTGATCGACTACCGCTACGCGCGCCTGCACCGCGCCAGGAACGGTGAAAACGGCCGCGGCTCGGACCAGTACGGCGCGGCCGCTCCCGACATCACGCTGCGCGTGCCGGTGGGCACCATCATCCATGACGCCGAAACCGGCGAAATCCTGTTCGACCTGAACCAGCACGAGCAAAAAGTCGTGCTGGCCGCCGGCGGCCAGGGCGGCATGGGCAACATCCATTTCAAGTCCAGCGTGAACCGCGCGCCGCGCCAGTGGACGCCGGGCAAGGAAGGCGAGCACCGCTACCTGCGCATGGAACTGAAAGTGCTGGCGGACGTGGGCCTGCTCGGCCTGCCCAACGCCGGCAAGTCCACGCTGATCACCCGCATTTCCAATGCGAAGCCGAAGATCGCGGACTATCCCTTCACCACGCTGCACCCCAACCTGGGGGTGGTGCGCACCTCGCCGTCGCGCAGCTTCGTCGTGGCCGACATTCCCGGCCTGATCGAAGGCGCTTCCGAAGGCGCCGGCCTGGGCCACCTGTTCCTGCGCCACCTGGCGCGGACCCGCGTGCTGCTGCATCTGGTGGATGTATCCACGCCGGATCCCGATGCGGATCCGGTAGAACAGGCCGTGGTGGACGCGCGCGCCATCGTCGAGGAACTGCGCCGCTACGATCCGGAACTGGCCGCCAAGCCGCGCTGGCTGGTGCTGAACAAGCTGGACATGGTGCCCGACCCCGAGGATACCAAGCGCCGCTTCCTCGAACTCTACGACTGGAAGGGGCCGGTGTTCGGCATTTCCGGTCTGTCGGGCGAAGGCACGCAAGACCTGATCTACGCGCTGCAGGACTACCTGGACGCGGAGCGCGAAAAGGAATACCTGTCGCAAGACCAGGCCGAAGCCGACTATGTCGCGCCGGACCCGCGCTTCGACGACAAGCGCTCGACCGCCGACCAGCGTCCCGCGCCGCGCGGCGACGACGAATAAGCCATAATCGCAGTCCTTACGATTACGTCTTTTTTCTCGCCGCAGCCGGCCGCCATCATGTCTGCTGAAACACCCGCCGTTTCCGTCGTCACCAACGCCCAACGCCTCGTCGCCAAAGTCGGCTCGTCGCTGGTCACCAACGAAGGCCGCGGCCTGGACCGCGCCGCCGTGGCGCACTGGGCCGCGCAAATCGCCGCCCTGCACAAGCAGGGCAAGCAGATCGTGCTGGTCTCCAGCGGCGCCATCGCCGAAGGCATGGCGCGCCTGGGCTGGCGCAAGCGCCCCTCCGTCATGCACGAGCTTCAGGCCGCCGCGGCCGTGGGCCAGATGGGTCTGTGCCAGGCCTATGAGGCGGCTTTCGCCGAGTACGGCTTGCGCACCGCCCAGATCCTGCTGACCCACGAAGACCTGGCCGACCGCCACCGCTACCTGAACGCGCGCAGCACGCTGTTCGCGCTGCTGCGCCTGGGCGTGGTGCCGATCGTGAACGAAAACGACACGGTGGTCACCGACGAAATCCGGCTGGGCGACAACGACACCCTGGGCGCGCTGGTCACCAACCTGATCGAAGCCGACACGCTGATCATCCTGACGGACCAGCGCGGCCTGTACGACTCCGACCCGCGCAAGAATCCCGAGGCCAAATTCATGTCGCACGCCCAGGCCGGCGACCCGGCGCTGGAAGCCATGGCTGGCGGAGCCGGCAGCGGCATCGGCACCGGCGGCATGCTGACCAAGGTGCTGGCGGCCAAGCGCGCGGCGCATAGCGGCGCGCATACCGTGATCGCGTCGGGCCACGAGCGCAACGTGCTCACGCGCCTGGCCCAGGGCGAATGCATAGGCAGCGAATTGCGCGCCGTGCTGCCCGTGTGGTCCGCGCGCAAGCAATGGCTGGCCGACCACCTGCGGCTGCGCGGACGCGTGCTGCTGGACGACGGCGCCGTGCAGGCGCTGCTGCGCGAAGGCAAGAGCCTGCTGCCCATCGGCGTGACCGAGGTGGAAGGCGAATTCGGCCGCGGCGACGTGGTCGCCTGCGTCGATGGCCAGGGCCGCGAATGCGCCCGAGGCCTGATCAATTACTCATCGGCCGATACCCGCCGCATCCTGCGCCAACCTTCGTCGCAGATCGCGCACATCCTGGGCAGCATGACCGAACCCGAGCTCATGCATCGGGATAACCTGGTAGTGCTCTGAAGCCCTGCCCTCTCGCGGCGCCCTCGGGCAGCAGGATGTAGCCCCATCCCCGCACCGCGAGCACGGGCAGGTCTATATTCAGACGGCGCGCCTTGCTGCGCAGCCGCGACAACAGCACATCCACCCGCCGCGCCCCATCCAGGGAGTTACGCGTATCGGCCGGGAAGAAGCATTCCCGGCGCAGGCAATGGCCTGGGGCGCTCAACAAGCGGACAAAAAAAGCGCGCTCCGTTACCGTCAACGGCAGGAACTCCCCAGCCGGCCCGGCCAGCGCGCCGGCGTGCGGATCGAGCCGCCAAGGCAAAGGGACGGCCGGCGCCCGCCGGCACAGATTGCGCAGCAAGGCATCCCATTCCAGCGTTTCCATGCCTGCGGGGGTACAGACGTCCGCACCCGCATCCAGCGCGGCGATGCGATCGGACGCGCTGGCGGCCACGGCCTGCCACAGCACCGCTGCGGCAGGCGCCGCTCGACGCAGCATGGCGATAAGGCCGGGCACGCCCTGCATACCTCCCAAAAGTACCAGGGCATCGGCGGCCTGGGCCTGCAAGTGTTCCAATAGCCCGGCGGACGAATCGAACACGCTGGCCTGCCAACGCAACAGACGCAAGGCCTCGGCGAAATCCTCGCCCGCCGTTTCGTCGAGCCGTACGACGAAGACGCTGCCTCGTTGCTCCATGCGCTCACCTTTGATAAATATCACTTAAGTAATATTTATAACCACCAAAGCGCGCGACCAGCAAGCTTCAATCGCCGGTGTGAAAACATTCTCAGACCGACTGAAGCATGCGCGCCTGCTGCGTGGCCACACGCAGAAAGACCTCGCGCGTCTGGCCCGCATTTCGCAAAGCGCCATCGGCAGCTACGAAAGCGGCCTGCGGCACTCAAGCCGCTCGGCCCGCAAGCTGGCGCAGGTCCTGAAGGTCGAAGCCGAATGGCTGGAAACCGGCAAAGGCCCCATGGAACTCCCCGTGGAAGGCTACGACCTCAGCAACACCCTGCCCGCGCCTGGCGTGGCGGAACCGCCGCCGCGCCCTGGCGCCCGGCAGCGTCCCTTGGCGCCCTGGCCCTTCCCGAATATTTCGCCTTCGCAGTTCGAATCGCTGACGGCTGACGACCGCCTGATCCTCGAATCGATCACGCAGGCCTATATCGAAAAGACCATCCTGGTCCGCCGCGGCGCGAAGACGCGCGGTCGCAAGCTGGGCTGATCGCGGGCCGTCTTTCTTGCAGACGTTAAAAAAGCCCGGCTATGCCGGGCTTTTTTTGTCGCTAGCTTCGCTCAGGGCTTGGCAGCGGGCGCCGGAGCGGCACCGCCAGCCGGCGGCGGAGTGCCAGCGTCGCCACGGATCTTGGCGGCGATTTCCGAGGCGGCCTGGGCCGAGGCCACGCCGAAGGCGAGGACGCCGCGGTTCAGCGGTTCGCCGATGAGCGGGGCGGCGACCAGTTCCTGGTCGATCACGAGCGCCAGCATGTTGCCGACGTTCTTGGTGCTGACGTCATTGAGCTTGCGGGCGCCGGCTTCCGAGAAGCGCAGGCCGACGAAGTTCTGACCTTGGCGGTCGACCAGCGCAGCGGCGTCGGTGAGGTCGGCGCGCGTCAGGACGGGCACGGACTGCATGTAGAGCTTGCCGTCGGGCAGCGCGATTTCGCGCAGGCCAGTACCGGGCTGCTTCTGCGCCAGATAGAAGTCCACGGATGCCGCGGCGGCGGGCTTGGAGGCCTCCTGGCCAGCTTGCGGCGTGGCGGTGTCGCCGGACGTCTTAGTCGGGGCGGTCTTGCAACCCGCTAGCGCCAACGTCACGACTACCAAGGCGGGCGCCAATTTGCGTAGGGTCAGTTGCATGCTCGATTCCTTCTTAAGTGGACTAAGACCCGGCCACTTCTCCATGGCCGGTAATAGGAAAAGTGTACCGAACCTGAATGACAGTGTCGCCCCAGTCTGAATCCAAATGTAAAGCGGTAATACCAGCTGCCGCCTGCACCGGCCATCGCAGCACAGCAGCCGCGCGATTCGTCGGAACGCGCGCCAGCCTCTATACTTCGCTTTCGCGCAGGGGTACTCGTCCCGCCTTCATGGCAGGACGTGTTGAGAGAGTCCCTTCGTACCAGTACGGATAATGCCGATGCTGGGAGCCGTATTCCCGCCATGCGTCTTTGCGCGCGCGGCGGGAATTCCTTCCCGATCGGCTCCAACCACTCGCTTGGAGCTTTCCATGAACGCCAATCCCAAATTCCTGGCCGCTACCGCCGAAGTCGACGCGGCGGCCGTCGCACCGCTGCCCAAATCCCGCCGCGTGTATGAAGTGGGCTCGCGCCCCGACATCCGCGTGCCGTTCCGCGAAATCGAGCAGGACGACACGCCGACGATGTTCGGCGGCGAGAAGAACCCACCCCTGACCGTCTATGACTGCAGCGGCCCCTACACCGACCCGGAAGCCAAGATCGACATCCGCCGCGGCCTGCCCGAACTGCGCCGCGGCTGGATCGAAGAGCGCGGCGACACGGAAGTGCTGTCCGGCCCGACCAGCGACTACGGCAAGGAACGCCTGACCGATCCCAAGCTGACGGCCATGCGCTTCGACCTGCAACGTCCGCCGCGCCGCGCCAAGTCCGGCGCCAACGTATCCCAGATGCATTACGCGCGCCGCGGCATCATCACGCCGGAAATGGAATACGTGGCGATCCGCGAAAGCCTGCGCCGCGAGCACTATCTGCAGACGCTGCGCGACAGCGGCCCCGACGGCGAGAAGATGGTCAAGCGCCTGTTGCGCCAGCACCCCGGCCAATCGTTCGGCGCGGCCATCCCGGCCGCCATCACGCCGGAATTCGTGCGTGACGAGATCGCGCGCGGCCGCGCCATTATCCCCGCCAACATCA
>NZ_DATCUY010000337.1:0-3700 GCF_036567245.1 Achromobacter sp.
GGTAGCCCTGGCGGGAGCGCGGCTTTTGGCGGCGCCCGCTGCCGGGCGGGGTTATCATCGTCGGCATGACTACTACCTATCCCACCATCGAGCAAACCGTCGGCAACACGCCGCTGGTGCGCCTGCAGCGCATTCCCGGAGCCGCGGGCGCGGCCCGGGGCAATGTCATCCTGGCCAAGCTGGAGGGCAACAACCCCGCAGGCTCCGTCAAGGACCGTCCGGCCCTGTCGATGATCGCGCGCGCGGAAGAGCGCGGCGACATCAAGCCGGGCGACACCCTCATCGAGGCGACCAGCGGCAATACCGGCATCGCGCTGGCCATGGCAGCCGCCATGCGCGGCTACCGCATGATCCTGATCATGCCGGACAACCTGTCGGTGGAACGGCGCGCGGCCATGACGGCCTATGGCGCCGAGCTGATCCTGACGCCGGCGGACAAGGGCGGCATGGAGTATGCCCGCGACCTGGCTTCCGCCATGCAGGCGGACGGCCGCGGGCTGGTGCTGGACCAGTTCGCCAACCCCGACAATCCCCGCGCCCACATCGAGACCACCGGGCCGGAAATCTGGAACCAGACCGAAGGGCGCGTCACCCACTTCGTCAGCGCCATGGGCACGACGGGCACCATCATGGGCGTGTCGACCTACCTGAAGTCGCGCAATCCCGCCGTGCAGGTGGTGGGCGCGCAGCCCGCTGAAGGATCGTCGATCCCGGGCATACGCAAGTGGCCCGAAGCCTACCTGCCCAAGATCTTCGATCGCAGCCGGGTGGACGCCTACGAATCCATCGAACAGGCGGAGGCCGAACAGATGGCGCGCCGCCTGGCGGCGGAAGAGGGCATCTTCGGCGGGATTTCCTCGGCGGGCGCGCTGGTTGCGGCCCTGCGCGTGGCCGAACGCGTCAATGACGCCACCATCGTGTTCATCGTGTGCGACCGCGGCGACCGCTACCTGTCCACGGGCGTTTTCAACTGAACGCCCTGCACCGAAGCAGCCCGGGCCCGCGAGCCCGGGTTTGTTTTTCAGCGGTTCACGCGGGCCTCGATCTCGCTGGCCAGGTCCGCCACGGAAGTGGCGTAGAAGTAGCTGCGGTTGTACTTGGTGAGCGCGAAGAAGTTGGGCGTGCCGACCCGGTATTGCGCCGTACCCCGGGCTTCCTCGACCAGATCGACCACGCCCAGCGGCTGGCTGCCCCAGCCTGTGGCCGACGCGCCCGGCTGCAGGCGGGCGCCCGCCGCCGTGAGCGTACTCCAGCTCTGCTTGGGTTCCAGCCCGCCGTCGACCAGCGGGGCAGGGTCGGCGGGCAACACCACGGGTGCGAACACCGGCAGGCCGCGCTGCCAGCCGTGCTGCGACAGGAAACTGCCCACGGACATGATCGCGTCGCGCGTGTTGCTGCTCAGGTCGATATGGCCGTTGTCGTCGCCGTCCACGGCGTAATGCATGACGCTGGTGGGCATGAACTGGGGCATGCCGATGGCGCCCGCATAGGAGCCGCGCGTTTCCAGGTCCAGCTTGTCCTTCATGACCAGGGTCAGGAAATCCGCCAGTTGGCCGCGGAACATGGTGGCGCGCTCGGGCTTGGCCGGGTCCGGATAGTCGAAGGCCAGCGTGGTCAGCGCGTCCAGCACGCGGAAATTGCCCATATTGCGGCCATACAGCGTTTCCACGCCGATGATGGAGGCGATCACGGGCGCCGGGACGCCGAAGCGCTGCGCGGCCTGGTTGAGCAGGTTGCGGTTCTCGTTGTAGAACTCCACGCCCCAGCCGATGCGCTTGGGTTCGACGAAGCGCGAGCGGTAGGTGAGCCAGCTGCGCCAGATCTTCTTGCCCGGCGGCGACGGCGCGATCAGGCGCGCCACGGTGGCGTTGTAGCGCGAACCGGCCAGCGCGGCGACCATGGGATCCAGTGGCAGCTGGCGCTCGGTGGCCAGGTTTTCCACGAAGGAACGGACTTCAGGCCGCAGCGCGCCATTGGCGCCCAGCGCGGCGGGTGCGTCGTCCGCCAGTTCGGAGCCAGGTGTCGGCGCGCTGGGTCCGATGCGGATGGGGGCCGGGGTTGATTCGGCGGCCGGCTGGCCGGCGGCGGTGTTGGTGGGAGCAGAGGGAGCGGTGGTGGAGCAGCCCGCCAGCAGGGCGGAAAGCGTTCCGAGTTGCAGTAAACGCCGACAGATGAACATAATCTTCCTTATGGAGACCATGTATCTTACCCACCCGGCATGCCGCTTGCATGAAATGGGCAGTTGGCATCCCGAAAGCCCCCAGAGGCTGGACGCCATCTCGGACCAGTTGCTCGCCAGCGGATTGATGCCCTACCTGGACGACCGCCAGGCGCCGCAGGCATCCCGCCATGACATATTGCGGGTGCACACTGTCCAGTATCTGAACAGTTTGCGCGAACATTTGCCGGAGCAAGGGTATTTCCCTATCGATCCGGATACCCTGATGAATCCCCACACCTACGAGGCCGCCCTGTATGCGGCCGGAGCGGGCGTGGCGGCGGTGGATGCCGTGATGGGCGGGGAAGCCCGTACCGCGTTCTGCGCGGTGCGGCCTCCCGGACACCACGCCTGCCGTTCCCAGGCCATGGGATTCTGCTTTCTGAACAACGTCGCCATTGCAGCGCAGCATGCGCTGGATTTCCACGGATTGTCGCGCGTGGCCATCGTCGATTTCGACGTCCACCACGGCAACGGCACCGAAGACATCTTCGCCGGCGACGGCCGGGTGCTGATGTGCAGCTTCTTCCAGCATCCCTTCTTTCCCAACAGCGGCACCGAGAATCCGGCCTCCAACATGCTGAACGTGCCGGTGGCGGCTTATACGGGCGGCGCCGCGGTCAAGACCATCGTGACGGATACCTGGCTGCCCGCACTGGAAGCGCACCGGCCTGAACTGATCCTGGTATCGGCAGGTTTCGACGCGCACCGCGAGGATGACATGGGCCAGATGGGCCTGGTCGAGGCCGACTATGCCTGGATAACCGAACAGCTCGTGGAGGTGGCCGAGCGCCACTGTCAGGGGCGGATCGTCAGCACGCTCGAGGGCGGTTACAACCTGTCCGCCCTGGGCCGCAGCGTGGTCGCGCATATACGAGCGCTTGCGAAGCTGTAGAATCAAGAAAAAATTGTGCAATGCGATCCCGGCGCATGCCGGGTAATTATTTTCCATTTGGAGGCAGCGGGATGAAGGTATTGGTACCTGTCAAGCGCGTCGTTGACTACAACGTCAAGGTGCGCGTCAAGTCTGATCAAACCGGCGTGGATATCGCCAATGTGAAGATGTCCATGAACCCCTTTGACGAGATTGCCGTCGAGGAAGCGACCCGCCTGAAGGAGAAGGGTGCGGTAGCTGAAGTCGTGGCGGTTTCTTGCGGCGTTGCGCAATGCCAGGAAACGCTGCGCACGGCCATGGCCATCGGCGCCGACCGCGGCGTGCTGGTCCAGACCGATGCCGAACTGCAGCCGCTGGCGGTGGCCAAGCTGCTCAAGGCGCTGGTCGACAAGGAACAGCCGCAACTGGTGATCCTGGGCAAGCAAGCCATCGACGACGATGCCAATCAGACCGGCCAGATGCTGGCTGCGCTGCTGGACTGGCCGCAAGCCACCTACGCCAGCAAGGTTGAGCTGGCCGACGGCCGCGCCACCGTGACGCGTGAAGTCGACGGCGGGCTGGAAACGCTGACGCTCAAGCTGCCGGCC
>NZ_DATCUY010000338.1:0-4644 GCF_036567245.1 Achromobacter sp.
CCTTGGGCGCAGCCGCGCTGGTGGCGTGGTGGAGCCTGCCGGCGGAGGTTCCGGCGTACACCGCGACGCTCAGCGCGGAGCGCGGCGAACGCCGGCAGGTGACGCTGCCCGACGGCTCCATGCTGGAGATCAACGGCGCCACGCGCGCCGACGTAAGGCTTTACGCCGAACGCCGGGAAGTGGCGCTGGACCGTGGCGAGATCCTGTTTACCGTCAGCGCCGATGCGGCCCGTCCATTCATTGTGCGCGCCGGCAGCGGCGTGGTCCGCGTGACCGGCACGGTCTTCGATGTACGGCGCGATGAAGAACAGGTGGCGGTGCTGGTGGCGTCCGGCACGGTGGAGGTGTCGGGCGGCCGCTGGTGGAACATGGGCCATGCCGTGCTGCGCGCGGGCGACGCCATCCGCGTGCCTGGCAGCGGCGCGATCGGCGTGCCGGCGCCCGCCGATGTCCAGAGCGCGATCGCCTGGCGGGAAGGGCGGGTGGTGTTCAAGAACGCGCCGCTGGCCGAGGTGGTGCGGGATATGAACCGCTACTTGTCCGCGCCATTGCGGCTGGCGGACGACAAGGTCGGGCGCCTGCGGGTGTCGGCGTCATTCAGCCTGGATCGCCCTGAAGCCCTGGTCGACGCCTTGCCAGCCGTGGCGCCAGTAAAGCTGACGCCGAGCGCGGATGGCGCCCTCGACATCAGCGCCAGGTAAGCCCGGCGCGGTGCGGTTACAAAATAAATGAGAATGGGATTCAGGTTTATCTTGGACTGATTCGTTCTACGAAGGAAGGCGGCAGCCGCCGCGTTTCCATTTCGGGAAACGTTCCCCGTATCGTCGAACAGAACAGCAGGTACTTGTGACTATTCCAGCAGCCCGGCATTTCTCCGCGGCCACGTATTTTGCGTGCGCGTCTCCCCGTTTCATGCTTTCTTCCTTGGTGTTGGCCTTGAGCCTGGCGACGGCAGGTACGCCGGTGAGCGCGTGGGCCCAAGCGCCCGCCGTATCGATCGACATCGCGGCGCAGCCCTTGGGCGATGCCCTGATGCAATGGGCGGCGCAGACCAAGGTGCGTGTCTTCTATGCGCCCGAGGTGGTGGCTGGAATCAGCAGCAAGGGCTTGCGCGGCAGGCTGGAGCCGGAGGAGGCCTTGCGCAGCCTGCTGCAGGGCTCGGGCGTGACCTACCGCTGGCAGGGCGACAGCATCATCCTGTCGCGCGATGGCGGCGTGGCCAGCCTGGCGCCTGTCACGGTGCTGGGCAGCATGAATCCGGCGGTGACCGAAGGCTCCGGTTCCTACACGACGCAGGCTTCAGCCGCGGCCACGGGGCTGACCCTGTCGCTGCGCGAAACCCCGCAGTCGGTCAGCGTCGTGACGCGTCAGCGCATCGACGACCAGAACTTGCGGTCGCTGGATGAGGTGATGGGCAATGTGGTGGGCGTGCAGGTGGTCAGCGAGGACACCGACCGCACTGATTTCTGGTCGCGCGGCTTCTACATCGACAGCCTGCAGTACGACGGCGTGCCCACCACCATCGGCCTGTCGATGTATGGCGAATCCGACAATGATTCGTTCATCTACGACCGCATCGAAGTGGTGCGCGGCGCGACCGGGCTGATGACCGGAGCGGGCAATCCGGGCGCTTCCATCAACCTGGTGCGCAAGCATGCCAACAGCCGCGAATTCACCGGGATGGTCAGCGCCGGCGCGGGTTCGTGGAATCAATACCGCGGCGCCGTGGACATGTCCACGCCGTTGAACCAGGAAGGCACCGTGCGCGCGCGCATGGTGGCGCTGTATCAGGGGCGCGATTCCTACATCGACCTCTACCATGCGAACAAGAAGGTGTTCTACGGCGTCATCGATGCCGATCTGACGCCATCGACCCGGCTGAGCGTGGGGGCGGATTATCAGGACAAGCGTCCGCGCGGATCCACCTGGGGCAGCCTGCCGGTGGTGTTCAGCGACGGCACGCCGACCGACTGGCGGCGTTCCAAGACCACGGCGGCGGACTGGACGTACTGGCACACGACCAACCAGACGGTGTTCGCCACGCTGGAGCATCGCTTCGCCAACGATTGGGAAGTCAAGGCCGACTGGTCGCAGCGTAAAAGCAAGTACGACGCCAAGCTCCTGTATCTGTACGGCGACCTGGATCGCGTCACGGGAACAGGCCTGGCGACACTGCCGGGGTACTGGAACTCCTATGCGCAGCAAACCTCGCTGGACCTGCAGGCCACGGGGCCGTTCAGCCTGTTTGGCCGCAAGCACGAACTAGTGGTGGGCGCCATGCGCAGCCGCTACGGCGAGGACTTCTACCGCTATGGTTTCGACCGCGCCACGCTGGCGGATACCGGCAACTTCTACGAGTGGGACGGATCGTACGCGCAGCCGGCCTGGACGGAGGCCAGCCTGCGCGATACGGTCACGCACCAGCGCGGCGTCTATGCCGCCGCCCGGTGGTCGCTGACGGATGGGCTGACCGCCATCACGGGCGGCCGCTACGCGACCTGGGAATCGAAGGCGCCCACGCGCGACCAGAAGGATTCCCAGTTCATTCCGTACGCCGGCCTGGTGGTCGACCTGAACGACACGTACTCAGCCTACGCCAGCTACACCGACATCTTCCAGCCGCAGGACAATCGCGACAGCAGCGGCAACTACCTGGACCCGGTGCAGGGCCAGAACTACGAGGTGGGCCTGAAGGGCGAGTACCTGGACGGCAGGTTGAATGCGTCCGTCGCGCTGTTCAAGGTCAAGCAAAGCAAGGTGGCGGTGCTGGACGGCGACAAGCTGGTGCCGGGCACGCCCGACCAGGCCTACAAGACCGCCGATGGCGTCACCACCAAGGGCATTGAACTGGAAGTGAGCGGACAACTGGCGCAGGGCTGGAACGCCTATGCCGGCGGCACCTACTACGCCAGCCGCGACGCGCAGGGCGTGTCGGTCAATCCCGAGCGCCCGCGCGCGGTGGCCAGGTTGTTCACCACTTACCGGTTGCCGGGAGAGTGGAGCCGTCTGACGGTAGGGGGCGGCGTCAACTGGCAGTTGTCGAGCTATTCCGAAGTCAGCGCCGGCGACAACATGGTCACGGTCAAGCAGAAGGCCTACGCGATCTACAACCTGATGGCGCGCTACGACTTCAATTCGCGTCTGTCGGCGCAGTTGAACCTGAACAACCTGTTCGACAAGAAGTACTACCTGGGCGGCGTGGGCAACCAGGTCTACTACGGCGAGCCCAGAAGCGTGTTCGTCAACCTGACCGCCAAGTTCTGACTTCGAGGCGCGCGCCGGGGCGGGCCCGGCGCGGCTTGCGGCATGCCGCGGCAGGCTGCCGTCCGCGGTTCTTGTAAAGAGGCCGAAGATAATTATAATTGCGAATCATTTTCATTAAAGTGGAAACGTCTGGCCTAGACGCCCGGGCGCACCGTCATGCCATCCTCTACCTTCGCTCCTCGCGCCGAGGTGCAATCGGTCTATCAGGCTCACCACCAATGGTTGCGCAGCGTGCTGCAACGCAAGCTGGGCAATGTGTCCGACGCGGCCGATGTGGCGCACGACACGTTTGAACGGCTGATCCGCGCCGACCTCCGCGAACCGCTGAACGAGCCGCGCGCCTATCTGCGCACCATCGCCACGCGCCTGCTGATCGGCCGGGCCAGGCGGGCCGCGCTGGAAGCGGCCTATGCCGAATCGATGGCGCTGCAGCCGGTGGCGGCGGAGCCCTCGGTCGAAGCGCGCGCCCTGATCCTGGAAGCCCTGGAACAGGTTTGCGAACTGCTTGACAGCCTGCCCATGAACAGCCGCCGGATCTTCCTGATGGCGCAGGTGGACGGCATGTCCTATGCCGAAATCGGCGAGCGGCTGGACCTGACGCCCAACGCCGTGCAGAAGTCCCTGGCCCGCGCGCTGGTGCATTGCTACACGGCCGTCTACGGTTGAGGCCGGGCAGGATGGAGAACGCAAAGCTGCTGCGGCCACTTGCGCCGGAAGCAGGAACCGTCGATCCCAAGATCGTCCGCCAGGCCGCCGACTGGTGGTCGCGGCTGCGCGAGGATGCGACCGACGAGGACCGTACGCGCTTCGAATGCTGGCGCCAGGCGCAGCCTGCGCATGAACTGGCCTGGCAACGGCTGAACGCATTGACGCGCGATGTGGCGGCGGGCGTCGCCGAAGCCGGCAGCGGGGTGGCCGCGCGCACGCTGCGGCAAGCGCCGTTGATCCAGTCGCGCCGCAACGCCATCCGCTGGATGGTGTCGGCGGCGGGGCTGGGCCTGGGCGGCTGGGCCGTGAGCCAAAGCGGCGCCGTCCGTGCGCTGTCGGCGGACTTGCGCACCGGCACGGGTGAACGACGCGCCGTGACGCTGCCGGACGGCACGCTACTTGAGCTGAACACCGCCAGCGCGGTGGACCTGCGCTTTACGGCCAGCCAGCGCGAACTGGTGCTGCTGGAGGGCGAGATCCTGGTGACCACCGGGCAGGATCCGCTGGGCCGGCCCTTCACGGTGCGCACGCGCGCGGGCGTGCTGACGCCGGTGGGCACGCGTTTTCTGGTGCGCGGCCTGGAAGATGGCCGCATCAGGGTGGCGGTGCTGGAAGGCGCGGTGGACGTGCGCGGCCTGGATCCGAACGATGCGCCGCGGCGGGTGCCGGCCG
>NZ_DATCUY010000339.1:0-20891 GCF_036567245.1 Achromobacter sp.
GCTGGATTCGATCGACGCCTGGTCGCTGCTGATCGAAGATGAAGCCCGCCTGGCCGGCATTCCCGCGGACGTGCAGGCCGCCGCCCGCGCCGCCGCCGAGGAAGACGGCACGCCGGGCTGGAAGCTCACGCTGAAGATGCCGTGCTACCTGCCCGTCATGCAGTACGCCCAGGACCGCTCGCTGCGCGAGGCGCTGTACCGCGGCTACGGCACCGTGGCGTCGGAACACGGCGACGGCAAGTTCGACAACTCGCCCCTGATCGAAGAACTGCTGGCCCTGCGCGCCGAAGAAGCCGGCCTGCTTGGTCTGGGCACCTTCGCCGCGCTGCGCCTGCAGACCCGCATGGCCCGCGACGCCCGGGAAGTCACCGTGTTCCTGCGCGACCTGGCCGCGCGCGCCAAGCCTTACGCCCAGCGCGACCTGGCCGAACTGAAGGCCTACGCCACCGGCGAACTGGGCCTGGACGACCTGCAGCCCTGGGATGTGGCCTACGCCTCCGAGCGCCTGCGCGAATCGCGCTACGCCTATTCCGAAGACGAGGTGAAGCAGTACTTCACCGAGCCGCGCGTGCTGTCCGGCCTGTTCGAGGTCATCGAAACCCTGTTCGACGTGCGCCTGGCGGAAACTCCGGTGTCATCCTGGCACAGTGACGTGCGCGGCGTGCGCGTCGAAAGCCCCAAGGGCGAACTCATCGGCTATCTGTACCTGGACCTGTACGCCCGCTCCGGCAAGCAGAGCGGCGCCTGGGTCGACAGCGAGCGCACGCGCCGCGTCGTGGCAGGAAAGGTGCAGACGCCCATTGCCTACCTGACCTGCAATTTCTCGCGCCCCAACGGCGACAAGGCAGCCGTCCTGACGCACGACGATGTCATCACGCTGTTCCATGAAACCGGCCACGCGCTGCACGCCCTGCTGTCCGAAGTGGACGAGCCCGGCGCAGCGGCCTTCGCCAGCGTGGAGTGGGACGCCATCGAGCTGCCCTCGCAGTTCATGGAGAACTTCTGCTGGGAATGGGCAGTGGTGCAAAAGCTGTCCGCCCACGTCGACACGGGCGAGCCCCTGCCGCGCGCGCTCTACGACCGCCTGGTCGCCGCCCGCAACTACCAGAGCGGCATGCAGACCGTGCGGCAGATCGAATTCGCGCTGTTCGACATGCTGATGCACGACCGCGCCCAGGGCGCCTCCGTTGCCGAAGTGCTGGCCCTGCTGCAGGAAGTGCGCCAGGAAGTGGCCGTGCTGTTCCCGCCGGCCTGGCACCGCCTGCCGCACGCCTTCTCGCACTTGTTCGCGGGCGGTTACGGCGCGGGCTACTACAGCTACAAGTGGGCGGAAGTGCTGTCGGCCGACGCCTACGAGGCATTCGAGGAAGCGGCCGCCAAGCAGGCCGGCAACGCGCTGGGCACGCTGGATCCCGAGACCGGCGCACGCTTCCGCCGCGAAGTGCTGGCCGTGGGCGGCTCACGCCCGGCGGCTGAATCCTTTGCCGCCTTCCGCGGACGCGCCCCGCGCATCGACGCCCTGCTGCGCCACAGCGGCATGACGCCCACCTGAGCTACGCGCCCCGTGCGCAAGCCGACGGCCCGCCCTGGCGGGCCGTTTTCTTTCTATCCGCCAGCGGAGTCATCAACCGGCCGGCGGGCCGACATCACCAACCAGCGGCCATGCACGGACTGGTCGGAGCCGGCCTGCTTCCAGTAGCGGCGGCTCTCTTCGTCTTGCGCCTGCCTGAGCCGGCGCCCGTAGTACAACCGCGACGGCACCGCCAGCACATGCTCCACCATGCGCTTGGGCTTGTGCTCATCCACGTCGTGCAAAGTGATGTCCGTAAAGCCGTAGTGCTTGAGCAGCAGGTGCAGCTGCGGAAAGCTCCAGGGGAAGTAGGTGACGTAATCCTCGCCGCGCTGCCGCCCCACCATGGGCCGGAACCCGGAATGGAAGCCGCGCAGCAGGAACTGCAGGCGCGAACGGAAGTACCAGGTGTTGGGCGTGGTGACGATCAGCGTGCCGCCCGGCCGCAATGCGCGGTGGAAACTCTGCATCAGCACACCGGGATTGGTCAGCAGATGGATCGCCTCGCAGCAGACCACGGCGTCGTAGGAAGTCGCCACCGTCAGCGGCGTTTCCAGGTCGTGCTCGCTCACCTGACGATAGCCGCCGCCAGCCTGCGGAAACTCCCACAGGCCCACGCCGTCGATATCGACCTGCCGGCCGCTGGCGGCGGGCAGCATGTCGCCCAGCCAGCCCAGCCCGCAGGGCGCGTCCAGCACCGAGTCCGCCAGGCGGCTGCGCAGGAGGTCGAGCACGACGGGGTAGTACGGATAGTAGGGATAGCCCAAGGAATTCCTGACCGGCATGTCCATATGTGGCGCCTCTAGACTCTAAAATCTGACACGGCCCTGAATGTAGCGGGAGCCATACCGCCGTATCAGGCGATTTCGC
The DNA here is from genome assembly GCF_036567245.1 of Achromobacter sp. Classification (GTDB taxonomy): domain Bacteria; phylum Pseudomonadota; class Gammaproteobacteria; order Burkholderiales; family Burkholderiaceae_B; genus Achromobacter. The sequence continues at coordinate 2,441 of NZ_DATCUY010000339.1, forward strand.
CACTTCCAAACAATAAACAGACAAAGCTTTACAAGTGGCCAGGCCGCTCCAGGCTCCTACGCTTGCGCCAGGACAAGCCGCCCCCCGGTTCCCGCCGCCTGCGCGCTCTGCCCTGCCCGCGCCTTGCGGGTAGAATCAAAAGGTTTACCCCCTACCGGCCCTTGGACTCATGCGACACCTCATTTCCGGCCGCGCCCTGCGCAGCCTGCTGCTGACCCTGTGCGTGTTTCTCGCTGCCTGCGGCGACAGGAACGTCGATTGGACCCTGTACAACGTCAAGGGCCACCTGCCCGACCTGAAGTTCTCGCTGCCCGGCGCGGGCGGCAAGACGATCAGCAGCGACAGCCTGAAGGGCAAGACGGTGCTGCTGTTCTTCGGCTACGCCAGTTGCCCGGACGTTTGCCCCACCACCATGGCGCAGTTGACGGCCGTGCTGCAGAACCTGGGCGACAAGGCTCGCGATGTGCGCATCCTGTTCGTCAGCGTGGACCCGCACCGCGACACGCCGGACATCCTGCAGGCCTACGTCAACGCCTTCAACAACAACGCCATCGGCGTGACCGGCGATGAAAAGCAGATCGCGGACCTGGCGCGGCGCTATCGCGTGGCCTACCAGATCGAGAAGCCGCGTCCGGGCGACGACGCCGATATGTACGAAGTCACGCACAGCCGCGGCGTGTATATATTCGACAAGGATGGCAAGGCGCGATTGCTGGCTTCGGACACCGACAGCATCGAGGCCATGACCAAGGACGTACGCCAGCTGATCGACCTGACCTCCTGAGCATCGGCGGGGCGTCGCGCGGCGGAATGTTGCCTGCGCGCCCCATACACCAGTTGTTACAGCCGCTGCGCGCAGGGCGTGAGTATCATCTAGCCACACTGCCCCCTTTTACTTCCAGCAAGGAGTACGCGCATGAGCATCATCATCATGATCATCGTCGGGTTCGTCGTGGGCCTGATCGCCCGCGCCATCATGCCCGGAGACCAGAACATGGGGATCATCATGACCACCATCCTCGGTATCGTCGGCTCGGTCGTCGCCGGCTTCCTGGGCCAGTCCCTGGGCTGGTACGCCCCGGGCGAACCCGCGGGCTGGATCGGGTCCGTCGTCGGCGCGATCGTCGTGCTGTTCGTGGTGGGCCTGATCGCCAAGAAGCGCGCCTGACGCCCTGCTGGATCAGGAATGAGAACGGGCCGATCTTTCGATCGGCCCGTTTTTTATCGCCCGCCCTTTTTGTCCGCCCTTACTGCTGGGCTTGGGCGGTCACGGTGCGTTCGGTCCAGCCGCCACCCAGCACCTTGTACAAGGTGACCAGGTTGGACAGCCTGGCCCGGCGCGTATCGACCAGGGCCTGCTGCGCGGTGTACAGCGAACGCTGCGAATCCAGCACGCTCAGGTAGTCGTCGATGCCTTGGCGGAAACGCTGGTCCGAGGCGTCGTAGGCGCGCTGGTTGGCGGCCACCAGAAGCTGCTGCGCCTGGATCTGCTCGTCCAGCGTGCCGCGCCCGGCCAGGGCGTCCGCCACTTCGCGGAAACCGGTCTGGATCGACTTTTCGTACTGCGCAACCTGGATGTTCTTTTGCACCTTGGCCAGATCCAGGCCGGCGAGCAGTGAGCCGCCGGCGAAGATCGGTACGGTGATCTGGGGCACGAAGCTCCAGGCGCCCGAACCGCCTTCGAACAGGCCGCCCAGGCTGGCGCTGGCGGTGCCGGCCGAACCGGTCAGGCTGATGGTCGGGAAGAACGCCGCGCGCGCCGCGCCGATGTTGGCGTTGGCGCCCTTCAACTGATGCTCGGCCGCGCGGATGTCCGGGCGACGCGCCAGCAGGTCCGACGGCAGGCCGCCGGGCAGCGTGGTCGGCAGCATGGAGTCGTCAAGCTTGACCGCGTTGTCCAGCGCCGCCGTGATCTCGGGCGACAGCGGCTGGCCCACCAGCAAGACCAGCGCATTGCGATCCTGCGCGGCTTGGCGCGTGTACTGCGACTGGTTGCGCTCGGCGGTACGCAACGACACTTCCGCCTGGCTCAGGTCCAGCGCCGTGGACAGGCCCTGGTCGTAGCTCTGCTGCGTGAGCTTGAAGGAATCCTGCTGGCTCTTGAGCGTGTCGCGCGTCAGGCTCAGCAGCTCCTGGTCGGCGCGCAGGGTCAGGTAGGCATTGGCCACCTCGGCGATCAGCGTCAGCTGGGTCGCCGTGCGGGTTTCATCCAGCGCCAGATAGGATTCCAGCGCCTTGTCGCTCAGGCTGCGGATGCGTCCGAACAGGTCCAGCTCCCAGGCCGACATGGCGGCGCCGACCTGGTAGCTGTGGCTGGTGGTGGCGCGGCCGCTCGCGCTCAGGTCGGCCGGCGAACGTTGGGCCGTTTCCTGGCCGGCAATGCCGACGCTGGGCATCAGGTCGGCACGCTGGATGCGGTACTGCGCCCGCGCCGCTTCGACGTTGAGGGCCGCCACGCGCAGGTCGCGGTTGTTCGCCAGCGACTGTTCGATCAGCTGTTGCAGCAGCGGATCCGAACCGAAGAAATCGCGCCAGCCGATGTCGGCGGTCAGCAGGCCGCCCGCGCCGGCGGGCTGCAGCGCCTGGTAGGACGGGCCCGTGGGATAGGCCGCGTCGACCGGCGCGTCCGGCCGCTCGTAGGTAGGGGCCAGCGAGCAGCCCGCCAGGGCCGCCGCCAGGGAAACAGACAGCAAGGTTCTCATCGGGAATGTCATTGCGGTTGGCCCTCCGTCGACACGTCCTGCGCACCGTTGGCGCTGGTGTCGTGCTTGTCGACGTTTTCGCTCATGCGCTTGACCTTGAAGACGCGCAGCATGATCACGAAGAAGGCCGGAACGAAGAAGATGGCCAGGAAGGTGCCGGTCAGCATGCCGCCGATCACGCCCGTGCCGATGGCGTTCTGGCTGCCCGAACCCGCGCCCGACGAGATCGCCAGCGGGGTCACGCCCAGAATGAACGCCAGCGACGTCATCAGGATGGGGCGCAGACGTTGCCGCGCGGCGTGGATGGCCGACTCCGTCAGGCTGGCGCCCTGCTCGTAGTGCTCCTTGGCGAACTCCACGATCAGGATGGCGTTCTTGGCCGCCAGGCCGATGGTGGTCAAGAGGCCCACCTGGAAGTACACGTCGTTGGACAGGCCCCGCGCCAGGGTGGCGAGCAAGGCCCCGATGATCCCCAGCGGCACCACCAGCATCACCGCGGACGGAATCGTCCAGCTTTCGTACAGCGCCGCCAGGCAAAGGAACACCACGATCAGCGAAATGGCGTACAGCGCAGGCGCCTGGGCGCCGGACAGGCGTTCTTCGAACGACAGGCCGGTCCATTCAAAGCCCACGCCCACTGGCAGCTTGGCCGCCAGGCGTTCCATTTCCTCCATCGCCGCGCCCGAGCTGTAGCCCGGCGCCGCCTGGCCCTGGATGTTGTACGACGGCACGCCGTTGTAGCGGTTCAGCTTCTGCGGACCATAGCTCCAGGTGGCCTTGGCGAATGCCGAGAACGGCACCATGTCGCCCGCGTTATTGCGCACGTACCACTTGTTCAAGTCTTCCGGCAGCATGCGCGAGGAAGCCTCGCCCTGCGCGAACACCTTCTTGACGCGGCCGCGATCGATGAAGTCGTTGACGTACGACGAACCCCAGGCGGTGGCCAGCGTGCTGTTGATGTCCGAGACGGCCACGCCCAGGGCGCGGGCCTTCTCGCGGTCGATGTCGAGCTGGTATTGCGGCGCGTCTTCGATGCCGTTGGGGCGCACGCCCCGCAGGACCGGACTCTTGCCCGCTTCGCCCAGCAGCTGGTTGCGCGCGGCAAGCAGCTTCTCGTGGCCCACGCCGGCGCGGTCCATCAGCTGGAAGTCGAAGCCGGTGACGTTGCCCAATTCCATCACGGACGGCGGCGGCACCACGAACAACTGGGCCCGACGTTCGGTCTTGGCGAAGTGCGCGTTGGCGCGCCCCGCCACGGCGCCAGCCTTGAGGCGGGCGTCGCCGCGTTCTTCCCAGTCGCGTAGCTTGATGAACAGGATGGACGCGTTCTGGCCGCGGCCGCCGAAGTTGAAGCCGTTGACCGCGAACACCGAGGTGACGGCGTCCTTTTCTTCGGTCAGCAGGTACTTGGTGGCCTCGTCGATGACGGCCTTGGTGCTTTCGGCCGTGGCGCCTGCAGGCGTCTGGATCTGGGCGAACAGGATGCCCTGGTCCTCGTCCGGCAGGAACGCGGTCGGGATGCGGGTAAACATCCAGCCCATGGCGATGACCAGCGCCAGGTACACCACCATCAGTCGCTTGCTGCGGTTCAGGCCGCGAGCGACGGTGTTGGCATAGCCGTTGCTGCTGCGGTCGAACATGCGGTTGAACCAGCCGAAGAAACCCCTCTTGGAGCCGTGATGGCCCTTGGGAATGGGCTTGAGCAAGGTCGCGCACAAGGCCGGCGTGAACACGATGGCCACGATCACGGACAGCACCATGGACGACACGATGGTGATCGAGAACTGGCGATAGATCACGCCGGTGGAGCCGCCGAAGAAGGCCATGGGGATGAACACGGCCGCCAGCACCATGGCGATGCCGATCAGGGCGCCGGTGATCTGCGACATGGACTTGCGGGTGGCCTGCTTGGGCGTCAGGCCTTCTTCGGCCATCACGCGCTCGACGTTTTCTACCACCACGATGGCGTCGTCGACCAGCAGGCCGATGGCCAGCACCATGCCGAACATGGTCAGCGTGTTGATGGAATAGCCGAACGCGGCCAGCACGCCGAACGTGCCCAGCAACACCACCGGCACCGCCAGCGTGGGAATGATGGTGGCGCGGAAGTTCTGCAAAAACAGGTACATCACCAGGAAGACCAGGATGATGGCCTCCACCAGCGTCTTGAACACTTCGTGGATCGACAGGCTGACGAACGGCGTGGTGTCGTACGGATAGACGACGTCCATGCCCGGCGGGAAGTAAGGCTTCAAGTTGTTGATGGTGTCGCGCACCGCCTGCGCCGTGTCCAGCGCGTTGGCGCCCGGCGCCAGTTTGACTGCCAGGCCCGAGGCCGGCTTGCCGTTGTAGAAGCTGTCGATGGCGTAGGTCTGCCCGCCCAGCTCGATGCTGGACACGTCGCCCAGGCGCACCTGGGAACCGTCCGCGTTGACTTTGAGCAGGATGCGGCTGAAGTCTTCCGGCGTCGACAGGCGCGACGGCCCGATGATGGTGGCGTTCAGCTGCTGGCCACGCACCGACGGCAGGCCGCCCAACTGGCCGGACGACACCTGCACGTTCTGTTCCTTGATCGCCGTCACCACGTCGACCGTGGTCAGGCCGTAGTTGACGAGCTTGGCGGGATCCAGCCAGATGCGCATCGCATACTGCGAGCCGAACAGCTGGAAGTCGCCCACGCCCTGCGTGCGGCTGATGGGATCCTGGACGTAGGAGGCGACGTAGTCGGCCAGGTCGTCCTTGGTCATCGAGCCGTCGGTGGACACGAAGCCCGCCACGATCAGGAAGTTCTTGGTGGCCTTGGTGACGCGGATGCCCTGCTGCTGCACTTCCTGCGGCAGGAGCGGTTGCGCCAGCGACAGCTTGTTCTGCACCTGGACCTGCGCGGTGTCAGGGTTGGTGCCCTGCGTGAAGGTCAGGGTGATGGACATGCTGCCGTCGGAGTTGCTTTCCGACGAGATGTACTGCAGGCCGTCCAGGCCGTTCATTTGCTGCTCGATCACCTGCACCACGGTGTCCTGCACGGTCTGCGCGGAAGCGCCCGGGTAGGTCACCGCGATGCCGATGGCCGGCGGCGCGATGTTGGGGTACTGGGAGACCGGCAGCTTCAGGATGGACAGCGCGCCGGCCATCATCAGCACGATCGCAATCACCCAAGCGAAGACCGGTCTATCGATAAAAAACTTTGCCATGCAAGGCTCCTGACTACTGCTGCTTGGCCGGCGCGGCGGCTGCTTGCGGCTGCTGCGCCGGCTGCGCAGCGGCGCTGGCTTCGGTGGCGACGACTTCCGCGCCCGGGCGCACCATCTGCAAGCCTTCGACGATGACCTTGTCGCCGGCGGCCAGGCCGTCGGTGACCAGCCACTTGTCGCCGATGGCGCGGTCGGTCTTCAGTTCACGCAATTCGACCTGATTCTTGGCATTGACCACCAAGGCCGTCGGGATGCCGCGCTGATTGCGCGTCACGCCCCGTTGCGGCACCAGCAGGCCGTCGGCGGCCACGCCGTCTGCCAGGCGGGCGCGCACGAACATGCCCGGCAGCAGGCGGCGGTCCGGGTTGGCGAACACCGCGCGCAAGGTGACCGAACCCGTACCCTGGTCCACCGTCACTTCCGAGAACTGCAGCTTGCCCGGCTGGCTGTATTGCGATCCGTCTTCCAGGGTCAGCGTCACCAGCGCAGCCTGCTCGCCATCGGCCTTCTTCAGCAGGCCGCTGGCCAGCGCGTTCTGCAGGCGCAGCAGCTGGACGCTGGATTGGGTCACGTCGACGTAGATGGGATCGATTTGCTGCACCGCGGCCAGGGCCGTGGTCTGGTTGGCCGTGACCAGAGCGCCTTCGGTCACCGCGGAACGGCCGATGATGCCGTCGATGGGCGACAGCACCTTGGTGTAGACCAGGTTGATGCGCGCCGTGTCCAGCGCCGCCTTGGCCGACAGCACGTCGGCGGCGGCCTGGTCGCGCGAGGCGACGGCGTTGTCATAGGTCTGCTGGCTGACCGCGCGGGTGGCGACCAGCGGCTTGTAGCGCTCGGCCAGCAGCGCGGCCGTCTTCTGCTGCGCCTGGGCACGCGCCAGGGCGGCCTTCTGGCTGTCCAGGCTCGCCTGGTAGAGGGCAGGATCGATCTGGTAGAGCTGCTGCCCCGCCTTGACTTCACCGCCCTCGGTAAAGAGGCGCTTCTGGACGATGCCATTGACCTGCGGACGCACTTCGGCCACGCGGAATGGCGAGGTGCGGCCGGGCAGTTCGGTGGTCAGCGAAACGGGCTGCGTGGCGAGCGTCACTACCGTTACCTGGGGCTTGCCCGCCTGGGGAGCGTCTTGCTTCTTGCCGCAAGCGGCCAGCGTGAGAGCCGATGCCGTCAGCGTGAAGACCGCCGCGCTGCGCCACATAGCGCTTTTCTTATCCATAGATTGCATTCCCGATTTCAACAAAAAAAAAGCCCGCCCCGGATCGCATGTTTGCGTTCCGCGCGTATCGATTGGGTGGATTTGCCTCGAACACGCAGGCCGGGCTTTGTCGCATTGCTGCATTGCAGAACTCGCATTCTGCGTTATCCCGCCCCAGAAACAAAGAGGCATATAGAGAAAACATCATTCCAATTATGGGACAATGGCTTCACCATTGAATGTGACAAGATTGCGCCATGAAACGATTGCAAGGCATGGAACTTTTCGTCGAAGTCGCCAAGACACGCAGCTTCAGCCGCGCCGCGGCGTTGCTCGGCGTGCCGAAATCGACGCTGTCCCGCCAAGTAGCCGAACTGGAGCGCTCCATCGGCTTGCGGCTGCTCAGCCGCACCACCCGCAAGGTCGAACTGACCGACGCGGGCCGGCTGTACTTCGACCGTTGCCAGCACATCGTGGCCGAGGCGCAGATCGCCCATGAGGAACTGCAGAAGCTGGTCGATACGCCGGCCGGGCCGCTGCGGGTGAACATGCCCGCGGATTTCGGCACGGACTTCCTGGCTGAATCGTTCATGGAATTTTCCCGCCGCTACCCGGACGTTACGTTTTTCCTGGACCTGGCCAATCCGGACCACGCGCAGCGCGTGTTCCAGACCTGCGATATTTCGATCGAAATCGGCGAACTGCCCGATTCGTCACAGATTGCGAGGCTGCTGGGCATGCTGCCGGCCCATTTATACGCCTCGCGCGAATACCTGGAGAAGCACGGCGAACCGCAGCATCCCAGCGACTTGACCCGCCACGAGTGCATAGAGTTCCGCGCCAAGGGCACCGGACAGGTGACCCGCTGGCCCTTGACCGACGGCCACCAGCACATCGAATTCACGCCCGGCAACCGCTTTTCCGTCAACGGGGTAGCCATGGCCCGGCGCCTCGCGTTGCTGGGCGCAGGCATCGTGGTCCTGCTGGGCGACCAGTCCGCCGAACAGCAGTCCGGCCAGTTGCAGCGTGTGCTGCCCGATTGGCAACTGGGGCCGTTCCCGGTCTACGCGGTAACGGAGACGCGGCTGCTGCCCGCCAAGACCCGGATCTTCATCGAATTCCTGATGGAGCGCCTGGGAGACAGCGGGCAGGCGAAGAATACTCCTGCTTTCATGCAATAAGCCGGCGTCGGAAACAGACTGAAAAATTTAGGGCGGCCGACAACACCTGTCGGTAAATCAGGACAATCAAACCGCCGAAAAGCGCCTAGAAACGCTCGTCCTCGCGCAGATAGCGCCACTGCCCCAGCGGCAGGTCGCCCAGCGACACCCGTCCGATGCGCACGCGCTTCAGGCCTATCACCTTCAGGCCGACCAGCTCGCACATGCGGCGGATCTGGCGCTTCTTGCCTTCGCGCAGCACGAAACGCAACTGGTCGCTGTTCTGCCAGCGGACCTGGGCCGGCTTGAGCGCCTTGCCGTCCAGGGACAGGCCGTGGTTCAGCAACGCCAGCCCGTTGTCGGACAGATTTCCCTGCACCCGCACCAGGTATTCCTTGTCCACGCTGGAGTCTTCGCCGATCAGGTGCTTGGCGATGCGGCCATCCTGCGTCAGCACCAGCAGGCCTTGCGAGTCGATGTCCAGGCGGCCGGCAACGGCCAGCCCGTCCAGGTGCGCCCGCTCGAACCGCTGCGGCGCGCGGTCGCCGGCGTAACGGGAGCGGGAGTCGATCAGGGCCACGGCTGGCGTATAGCCCTTTTCAGCCTGGCCGGACACGTAGCCCACGGGCTTGTTGATCAGGATGGTGACGCGCGAGGTCTGGCGCGCCTGCGCGGCGCGCTCCAGCGTGATGACCTGGTCGGGGTAGGCCCGGGCGCCCAGTTCGGACACCACCACGCCGTCGACCCGGACCCAGCCGCGTTCGATATAAGTGTCGGCCTCGCGGCGCGAGCACAAGCCACGCTCGGACATGAGCTTGGAGATACGTACTTTTTCCATGGCCGGTATTGTATGCGGACGCCACCCGGCCCTGCCTCAGGCTGCGCAGTCGTAGTCCGACGGCTCCATGGGGTCCAGCGGATAGAGCGGCCGGCTGCGGCGCTGGTAGGGAAACAGCGCGAAATCCGAACTGGTGACGCCCGCGCTGGCGCATTCCACCAGCGCCTGGGAGATGGGTTCGAACACCGGGCGGCAATACATGCGCGACTTCACCAGCACAAAGCGGGCCCGGCGCGGGTCCAGCCCCATGCTTTCGAACACCCCCAGATCCCAGGGCTCGTGGGTTCTCTCGGTGATCACCAATTGCGCGGCGCCGATATCCAGCACCGCGCTGCGGCCCATGCATGCCGTCTGCCCCGTATAGGTCGGACCCGTGATGACGTATTCGCCGTTGGTCACGGCTCGGACGACTCCGCGCAGCAGCACGGGCGCAGCCGGGCGGCCGATGGCGGGAATCGGCCGCTTGTTGCCCACCAGCAGCGCCACCTCGCCGCCCTCGCCCGCCGCGGCCAGCGCCGCGACGGCTTCGGGGTCGCAAAACAGCCCCGCGATGATGCCGGTCAGGCCGGCGTCCACCGCGGCCATCAGCACCTCCATGGTGTCGCAGGTGCCGCCGGACATGCAGTTGTCGCCGTGGTCCAGCAAGAGCACGGGCCGGTCCGCGCCACAGGCCAACTCCGCCGCGCGGGCCAGCGATGCCACCAGGGGCTCGCTGTCGTAGAAGTAGCCGTCGCGCTCGGCCCAGATGGCCTCTGCCATGTCGGCCGCGACCCGCTCCGCCTGCTCCTGCCGCCCTGAACCCACCACGACCACACTCAGGCATGGGTCGGGAATGTCTGCCAGCGCGAAACCCGCCAACACGGAAACTCCCAGCATGCCATCCGCTTCCGCACGCCGCGCCGCTTGCACCGCATTGCGCATGGCGCCCCCGGCCGTGGCGCTGCGCAGGGTGTGCGTCATCAGCGGCAGCCGTCGCCAAGCCATGACCGGGCGGGGACCGCCGTTGAGCCAGTCGTACAGGATGCGTCCCGCGTGCTGGCCGGTCTCGTACATGTCCACGTGCGGATAGGTCTTGAAGCTGACGATCACGTCGGCATTGGCCATCATCTTGGGCGTGACGTTGCCGTGCAGGTCCAGCGCCACCGCGATGGGCACGTCCGGAGTGCGCCGCCGCAGGCGCTCCAGCAGATCGCCCTCGCCGTCGTCGGTGGTCTCGGCCACCATCGCGCCGTGCAGGTCGAGCAGGATGGCGCTACAGCCCTGCGCGCCGGCCACGATCGCGTCGCATAGCTGGCTATAGGCGTCCGCCGACACCCGTCCGCTGGGGTACGCCGTGGCGGACACCGGCGTAACCACCGTCGCGCCGTTGGCCTCGGCGATATCGATGAAGGCGGACATGGCCGTGCGCTTGCCCTTGTTTTCCGCGTAGGCCTGGGCGCCGAAGGCAGGGCCGTCATTGCCGAATGCGGACAGCGGCGTGGGCACCGGCGAGAACGTGTTGGTCTCGTGGTTCAGGCGGGCGATCATGACCTTCATTTTCCGGCTCCTGGCGTGCGCGTATTTACAGTGCGTTCAGTTGTGCTGGGACGGCCCTGGCCGCAGGGCGCCCAGGCCGAGTTTCTCCATGGCCTCGCTGGCCTCGATAATCATCGCGGCCACTTCCGCCACGCTCACGCGCAAGCCCGTCGCCCGGGTCCGCATATGCTCGTAGGCGGCGCGCTCGTCCAGGCCCTGGTGGTCCATCAGCACGCGGATAGCTTTTTCGATGACGCGCCGCGCCTTGATGGTGCTTTCCAGCTTGTTGATCTTGGACTGCTGGCGGCCCTGGAACTGCTTGGCCGAACGCGCCAACACCAGCGTGCTGAGTACGCCGGCCGAGCGGAACGGCCGCGTCAGCACGCCGTGCGCGTTGGTCTTGAGCAGCTGTTTCAGCGTGGTCGGCGTTTCGTACTCGGACAAGGCGATCAGGGTGGCCTCGACCTCGCTGGCCGACCAGGCGGCGCTGTTGCGGCCGCATTGCGAGACCTGGAAGAAAATGACGTCCACCCCGGCGGGCGGGCCATCCGGAAACGGCCAGTGCAGATGGATGCGGCAACCGATGCGCTTGAGCTGTTCGACCAGCACGTCGCGATCCTCGCCCGGCGGGTACACCACGGCGACGGCCACACTGCGCAAGTCCTCGTAGAGGCGGCGTAGGCTATGGTCCATGGCTATTTCAACCAAAACTCGTCCAGCCCGAACGCGGTGAGGTACGGGTCTGGTTTCACCGGTTCGTCGCTTTCCCAGACGATGTCGAAGCGCCCGTCCTCGCGGCACACGCCGATGCGCGGCGTCAGCACGCTGTGATTGTTTTCCGCCAGCACGGACATCTGCCCGTCCGGCGCGTCGAACTGCACCTGGTGCACCGCCTGCACCAGCTTGCGGGTGTCCATGCTGCCCACGCGCTGCAAGGCGCGCGCGAACAGGTGCATCTGGCTATAGCAGGTCTCTGCATAGACGCTGGCGGGATGATCGCCGAAGCGCTCGCGCCAGCGAGCCAGGAAATGCGCGTTGGCGGGCGTGTCCACCGTGTTGAAATAGGTCGCCGCGGTGATATGGCCCACGCAGCGCTGCGGGCCGATCTCCGCCACCTCCGATTCCGCCATCGTCAGGCTGGCGATGGGGATATGCGAGGCTGTCGTGCCCTCGGCCTGGCAGGCCTCGTGGTAGCGCTGGTAGAAACGCTGCGCATCCGAGCCGATCAGAGTGGAAAACACCACGTCGGGCTGGATGCGGCGAATGTCGGCGACCACGTCGTTGATCTCGCTGTCGTCGCAGCCCAGCGGCAGATAGGTTTCGTCCAGGATCTCGCCGCCGTGCTCCTCGACGGTTTCGCGCATGATCCGGTTGGTTTCGCGCGGGTAGATGTAGTCTGCGCCCACCAGAAAGATGCGCGAGCCGCAGTTCTGGATCAGGTAGGCCGCCAGCTGCATGCTGCCCTGGTTGGGCGCCGCCCCGGTATAGATGACGTTGGGCGAATATTCGAAGCCTTCGTAGACCGAGCCGTACCAGAGCAGGGAATTGCTGCGCTCCACCACCGGCAGCATGGCCTTGCGGCAATGCGAAGTGCAGCCGCCGAAGATGACGCTGACTTCATCGTCCAGCAGCAGGCGCGCCGCCAGGCGGCGGTATTCCTCGGCGTCGCTGCGCGGGTCGTAGGCCACTGGCGCCAGCGGCCGGCCCAGCACGCCGCCCAGCTCGTTGATTTCTTCCACTGCCAGCACCGTGCCGAAGAAATGCTGCGATTCCGTGGTGCCGGTGACGCCGCTGCGCGAATAGAGCACGCCAATGCGCCAGCCAGGCCGCTCCGCGTCCTTGTCCTGGGGCGTAGTCATGATGGAATCCTTGTACGGATGCTGCGCGCGTGCGTCATGGTGAATTCGGGCCGGATGGCGTTCATACTTTGAGATGAGCAATGATATTGCCCGCGGCCTCGGACGCGCCAGCCTCGCCTTCGTCGACAATGCTGCCCTGCTTGAGCACCAGATAGCGGTCGGCCACGTCCAGGGCGAAGGCCACGTTCTGCTCCACGATGAACATCGTCGTACCGTGCCGTTCGCGCTCCCAGTTCAGCGCGCGGCCCAGGCGCTCGATCACCGAAGGCTGCAATCCTTCGGTGATCTCGTCCAGCAGCAACAGCGCGGGCCGCTGCATCAACCCGCGCGCCACCAGCAGCATTTTCTGTTCTCCGCCCGACAAGGTGCCCGCGTGCTGGCGCAAACGGGTCGTGAATACCGGAAACAGTTCGGCGATCTCGGCGAAGCGCTGGTCGAAGAGCTGTTCCCGCGGCAGCCCCAGGCGCAGGTTGTCGCGGATGCTCAGATCCGGAAACAGCGGTTGCTCCTGGGCGGCGTAGGCCACGCCGCAACGCGCCACTTCGTGTGGCCGCAAGCGGGTCGCGTCCACCCCGCCCACGCTGACACGGCCGCGCTGCTTGGGCAGATAGCCCATGACTGTCTTGAGCAAAGTGCTCTTGCCCATGCCGTTCTTGCCCAGCAAGGCCACGCATGAGCCTCGCTCCACCGTGAGCGATACGTCGTGCAGCACCATGGCCCTCTTGTAGCCGCTGGACACCTCTTCCAGGCGCAACGCCGGCGCCGCGATGGTCGTCATTGCCCTGCTCCTTGCGCGGCCGTCGCGCTACCGGCGTAGATGGTGCGCACCAGTTCGGATTCCACGACCTCGCGGAATCCGCCGTCCATGACGATGCGGCCCTGGTGCAGGACCACGATGCGCGTCGCGATTTCCTTGACGAAATCCAGGTCGTGCTCCACCAGCAGGCAGCACAGGCCATAGCGGTGCGCCAGCGACGACAGCACATGGCCGATCTGCAGGCGTTCGGCCTTGCTCAGCCCGGCCGTGGGTTCGTCAAGCAGTACGATGCCCGGCTCCAACGCCAGCACCATCGCCAGTTCCAGCGCCTGCTGCTGTCCGTGCGACAGGTCGCGCGCCACGCTGTCCAGGCACTGGTCCAGGCCGGTCACGCGCAGCGTCTCCAACGCATAGGGCGGCAGATCCAGCGTCGGCGCCCGACGCCACCACGACGGCGGCTCGCGCAGCGTGGTCGCGATGCGCAGGCTTTCTGCCACGGTCAGCGTGTCGAACACGTTGGCGTTCTGGAACTTGCGGCCCAACCCATGGCGCACGCATTGCTCCGGACCATCGCGTCGCACCTCGTGGCCATAGAGTTCCAGCCTGCCTTGGGACCGTTCGGCGCCATCCGCGATGCAGCGCATCAGCGTGGTCTTGCCGGCGCCGTTGGGGCCGATCAGCCCGACCAGTTCGCCACCGTTGGCTTGCAGGTCTATGCCTTCCAGCACCTTCAGGCTGCCGAAGTGCTTGGACACACCCGCCAGGCTCAAGGCCCGGGCCGCGCCGCCCGCTTGCCGGGGCGGCACCGCACGCTCACCCAGCGCAGGCGTGGCCGCCTTCGCCACCCGCCCGCGCCAGGGCGCCGTCAACAGGGGCAGGAGTCCGCGCGGCAACAACAGGATCACCAGGACGAAGGTCACGCCCAGCAGCAGTTGCCAGACGAATGGCATGTTGCCGCTGAGATAGGAACCCGCAACATTGATGAGGATGGCTCCCAGCACCGGCCCCCAGATGGTGCCGCGCCCACCCAGCGCCACCCAGATGATCAGCTCCGTACCGAAGACGAAGCCCGTGAGTTCAGGCGCCACCACGCCGCTGAACGCACCGTAGCCGAAGCCTGCCAGGCCGGCCACCGCGCCGCAGACCACCAGCAGCGCAATGCGCCAGTGCGCCGTGGTCAGTCCTAGGTAGCTGCAGCGCGCCTCGTTGTCGCGCAGCGCCACCAGGAGGCGGCCGCCGTCGCTGCGCACCACCACCCACGCCAGCAACGCCACCGCCGACAGGCCGCCCGCCGCGATCACATACCAGGCCTCCAGCGAGAGATCGAAGGTCTCGTAGCCGGTCAGGCCGGACGAAGAACCGGTATAGGTGCCGCCGGACAGCACCAGTTGCATCAGCACGATGGGCAGCACCAGCGAGATCACCGTGGCGAAGAACGGCGACGCGCCGCGATAGAACGACAGCCAGCCGGTCACCAACGCCAGCAGCGCGGCGGCGCCCACCGCCGCCAGGGCTGCCAGCGCGGCTACCGCCGGCGAGAATCCGTAGTGCGTAAAGGCCAGGCCCGCGGCATAGGCCCCCACGCCGAAGAAGGCAGACTGGCCAAAGGTCAGGTAGCCGGTGTAACCCCACAACACGTCCACGGTGACCGCCGTCACGGCGAAGAACAGCGCCTTGATCAGCACGTTCAGCAGATAGGTGTCGAACAGCCAGGGGCCCACCGCCGTCAGGACCAGGCACAGCCCGGCCAACCCCAGCAGGCTGCGACTGCGCGAAGTCCGCGCCGAAGCGTCGGCGGCGCCGCCGTCCAGCGTCTGTTGAGTGAGTGCGCGATCAGTCATGGGCGAATCCTTGGGGACGCAGGCGCAGCGTCAACGCGGCCAGCACGGCGATGGTGACGCCGCCCAGGATCGGGCTGACGTAGACGCTTACCAGCACCTGGCAGGCGCCGTAGACCAGGCAGGTCAGCATCAGCGCGGTGATCGAATGGCCCGACACCATGACCAGCATGAAGGCGCTGACCAACCAGGGCAGGCCCATGTTCGGATCGACGCTGGAAAGCGGCGTGATCAGCGCGCCGGCCAGCGCGCCCAGCCCCGCGCCCAGGCCAAAGGTGGTGAAGCGGATGCGCTCGGCGTTGATGCCCAGGCCGCGCGCCAGGTCCTCGTTCATGATCACCGCCCGGGTCCGCACGCCGAAGCGCGTACCGCTGAGCAGCAGGGTCATGGCGGCATACATGAGCAGCGCCGCCGGCAACAGGAACAGCCGGTATGCCGAATACTCGATGCCCAGGAAGGACACCGCGCCATGGATGGGCGAATCCGCGAACTTCACTTCGCGCCCGAAAGCCATGGTGATGAGCTGGCCGATCACGATGCCCAGTCCCCAGGTAGCCAGGATGGCGTCCAGCGGTCGTTTATACAGCGGCTGCACGATCAGGCGTTCCACGCCCATGCCCACCAGCACGCCGACCGCCAGCGCGAACGGCAGCGCCAGCCAGGGATTCAGCCCCAGCTGCGTCACCACCAGGCTGGCATAGCTGCCCAGGGTAAGAATCGCGCCATGCGCGAAGTTGACGATCTTCATCACGCCGAAGATGATCATCAGCCCGGCTGTCACGATGAACAGCATGGCGGCCGTGCTCAGGATGTCCAGCAGCAAACCCATATCGTTCTCCGGCGCCGCCGGCAGGACCGGCGGCGCGTGTCATGGCATGGCCGTCACTTCAGGTCCGGGCATTGCGCGCCCGGATCGACCTTGTCGAAGGTCTGCAGGATCTTGATGGAGCCGTCCTGCTGCACCTGGCCCAGACGCATGGTCAACGCCGCGTGACGCTGGCGATCCATGGTCACGGGGCCGCGCGGGCCATCGAACGTGACCGCGCTCAAGGCCTGCACCACCTTGGGCGCATCGGTGCCGCCCGCCTTTTCGACCGCCGCCTTGTACAGGTAGAAGGCTTCATACTGGGGCGCAGAAAATTCGTTGGCGGTCTTGGCGTCGCTGCCGAATTTCGCCTTCAGGCCGTCCAGGAACTTGCGGTTCTGAGGCGTATCGATGCTGGTCAGGTACGAGGCCGACATGTACATGCCAACGGCCGTGTCGCCCATGGTCTTGGCGGTGCCCTCGTCTATCGCCAGGTTGCCGTAGGGCATGGACAGGCCCGCCGCCTTGACCTGCTTGGCCAGGCTGACATTGGGGCCGCCGCCCGCTGTCGAGCTGATCAGCGCGTCCGGGTTGGCTGAACGTATCTTGGACACCACCGGCGTCCAGTCGGAGCCGTCGATAGGCAGGTATTCCTCGCCCACCACGCGTCCGCCCTGCTTTTCGATGTATTCCCGCGTGAACTTGAGCATGCCGCGGCCGAAGGCGTAGTCGCTGCCGACCAGGAAGAAGGTCTTGGCCTTGCGGTCCTGCATGAAATGGTCCACCACCGGCGCCACCTGCTGCTCGGGCACCCAGCCGTTCACATGCAGCCAGCGGTTGCAGGAGCGTCCCTCGTAGAAGGAGGTGTAGATGTAGGGCACCTTGCCGCGCGACACGATGGGCAGCGCGGCATTGCGCGCCGCGCTGGTTTCCATGGCGATGATGGCGTCGACCTTCTTCTGGAACACCAGCGTGTCGTAGGCCTTCTGCGCCCCGACCGCGCCCGAGGCGTCGTCGGCGATCTCCAGCACGATCTGGCGGCCCAGGATGCCGCCGGCCGCGTTGATCTCGTCCGCGGCCAGTTGCGAGGCCTGCACCACGCCGGGCGCCACCACACTGTTGGCGCCGGACAGGCCGACGGGCACGCCGATGCGCAGCGGTTCCGCGGCATGGGCGCCGCCTGCCGCGGTAAGCAATGCGATAAACGACAGGCGGATGCGGCAGCTATTGAATAGGCTCTTCATGGTTTTTCTCCTTGGGGGGGAACGGCCGATGACCGTCGCTTAGCGTTGCCGCGGACTTGCGGCGGCGCCCAACTGCTCGTCATAGATATCGCGGCGCCTGTCGCGCAGCACGTGGTTGAAATCATTCAGCTGGCGCGCGCGACGCGAGGCCGGCACGTCTATGGGCGCCAGCAGCACTTCCTCCTGGTCGATGCTGGCCGGTCCTGCCGCCGTCCAGCCCTGGGAACCCACGATCAGGCTGCGACCCACGAAGGGCTGGCCGCGCTCGGTGCCGACGCGGTCGGCGCAAACCACCGTCAGACCGTTGCTGTGGGCGCCGCTCATGGTCAGCGCATGAGCCATGACGGGTCCGTCGCGCGTCTGCCCCGGCATCGGCACCCAATTGGTCGGCACCGCCACGATGTCCGCGCCGCGCACCGCCAGCAGCCGGTAGACCTCGGGAAACCAGCCGTCGTAGCAAATGGCCACGCCGATGCGGCCCAGTTCGGTGTCGAACACGGGCAAGCCCAGATCGCCGGCCTCGAAGTACAGGTTTTCGTCGCCCCACAGATGCAGCTTGCGGTAGGTGCCCAAATAGCCCTGCGGCCCCGCGACCAGCGCGGCGTTGTAGAGCCGGCCGCCCACGCGCTCGGCGATGCCCGCCACCAGATAGATGCCCAGACGCTGCGCCAACGCGATCCATGCCTGCGAGCTGGGGCCTTCCGGCACCGCTTCGGCCAGGGCGCAGGCTTCCTCGCGGCTTTCGAACATATAGCCCGTATTGGCCAGTTCAGGCAGTACCACCAGCCGCGCGCCCTGGGCCGCGGCCGACTCCACCAATTCGATGGAACGGGCGATGTTGGCGGCGACTTCGCCGATCACGGGCTCCATCTGCACGCTGGCCACCCAGGTCACGGAGGCGGGAGAACGTTGCGGATCCGACGCTTGCATGCGAGCTCCATATTCAGAAATTGAAAACGAAAAAGCCCCCGACCACGCATTGCGTGCAAGTCGGGGGCTTCTATAGCCAAGACTGTATGTTCAGGCAGCAATCATTGCTGCGGGGGTACTGCGAGCCGTTCAGGTCAATGTTGACCGTGTGCGAATGATAGGGAGGCGTGGGTTCCTGCGACAATAAGTGCTTTCCCGGACGGTGAGCCAGGCCGCCGGAGCGCGCCAGCCGGCGCTGCGTCATTGCGACGCATTGGGCCAATCCGCCCGCCTTGGCATAATACGCAGCCATGAGCAAACCCGCAGCACATCACCCTCCTCTTGCCGCAGGCTGGCTGGCCAGCGCGCCGCCCATCCTGCCCCCTGCCCCGCGCCATTGGCTGTTCCGCCCGGGCGCGCTGACCGCCGGCTTGCGCC
>NZ_DATCUY010000340.1:0-4421 GCF_036567245.1 Achromobacter sp.
TCGGCGCGCGACACGCGGCCGGCCACGGGGGCTTCGATGCGGGTGTAGCCGAGGTTGAGCTTGGCATAGTCCAGCGCGGCTTGCGCGCCCTGGAGGTTGGCGGCGGCTTCGCGCGCGGCGTTCTGCTTTTCCTCGAAATCGCGGCGGGCGATGGCGTTGTCGGTCAGCAGGCGCTGGCCGCGGGCCAGTTCGCTGGCGGTATATGAGGCGCGGGCCTTGGCGGCGGTCAGGGCGGCGGCGGCGCGGTCCACCTCGGCGGCATAGGGGCGCGGGTCGATGGTGAAGAGCACGTCGCCCTTCTTGACGATGCTGCCGTCCTGGAAGTGCACGGCGGTGAGGGTGCCCGACACCAGGGGACGGATGTCGACGCGGTCGATGGCTTCCAGGCGGCCGGAGTAGCGCTGCCAGTCCACGATGGTCTTTTGCAGGACTTCGGCCACTTCGACCGGCGTGGCGGCGGGGGCGGTTTGCGCCTGGGCGGCGTTGGCGCCGGCGGGAGCGCGGAACAGGGCGTAACCGCCGCCAGCGGCGATGACGGCTGCAAATACGGCGAGCACAGCAATACGATTGCGCGAAACCATGGTGTTTCCTTGAGAGATGATGGGGCGAAAGCGCGCTTGCCTGGGTGAGCCTGGGGGCGGGAGGCGGCTGTGGCGGTCTGGGCAGGCCTGTCCTCAGGATCCGGTGAAAATGCTGCGATGCAACATGCAATACGGCTGCGCATCCCAGGCAAAGGCGCCTGGTCGGGGCGGGTCTTTGCGGTTACCGGAATCTGAGGGTAGGCATGCCCTTTGACGGCGCCTGGCGGCAAGGGCACTTCAAGATGGTTTGCATTCTGAGCGGTTTAGGGGGGCGGATAAACCCGTATGTTTCGGCAACACTAGTCGTCAAGGTCGACTAATCGATGTAAAAAACGGGTTATGCTCCGTCCACACCGACTATTTCCCAAAAGGACACCGTCGCCATGGACCGTTTTCAGGCTATGCAGGTGTTTGTGCGCGTCGTGGACGCCAATAGCTTCACGCGGGCGGCCGACAGCCTCTCGCTGCCGCGCACCACCGTCACCACCATCATCCAGAACCTCGAACGCCTATTGGGCGTGCGTCTGCTCAACCGCACCACGCGCCGTATCGGCCTGACGCCCGACGGCGCCGGTTATTACCAGCATTGCGTGCGCATCCTGGCCGACGTCGAGGAAACCGAGGCCTGCTTCCAGGAAGCGGCCCTGCGCCTGAAGGGCAGGCTGCGCATCGACGTGCCGACCTGCATCGGACGGTTGATCCTGATTCCCTCATTGTGTGATTTCCACGACAAGTATCCCGACGTGGAGCTGGTGCTCGGCCTGGGCGACCGCCCGGTCGACATGGTTCAGGAGGCTGTGGATTGCGTGATCCGCGCCGGCGACCTGGAGGATTCCAGCCTGGTCGCGCGCCGTATCGGCACCCTGCAGACCGTGACCTGCGCATCGCCCAGCTATGTGGCACGCCACGGCCTGCCGCAGAGCATCGACGAGCTGCGCGACCATCATGCCGTGCACTATTTCTCCAGCCGTACCGGCCGCAATTGCGCCTGGGATTTCAGGGTGGACGGCAAGCACCAGGAAGTGGAAATGAAGGGCGTGGTGTCGGTGAACGAAGCCGGCGCCTACCTGGATTGCGGGCTGAAGGGCTTCGGCCTGATCCAGACCGCCCGCTACATGGCGCTGCCGCACCTGCAATCGGGCGAACTCATCGAAGTGCTGCCGCAATGGAAGCCCAGCCCCACGGCGATCTCGGTGCTGTACCCGCAAAGCCGCCAACTGTCGCCCAAGGTGCGCGCCTTCGCCGACTGGACCGCCGAATTGTTCGCCAGCTGCCCGCTCTTGAGCGGCCGCGACGAGACCGATCCGGCCGCCGCCAACTGCGGCGTGTACGCGCGCCAGGTCAGCCAGGCGAATACCCTGGCGTCCACCGCGCCGCGGCCGGCGCTGGAGGAATACCTGCCGCCGCGCCGCCGCAGCGCGCGCGAAGAGGCTGCCGAGTACGCGCTGTAAGTGTCTGGCACGGAGGGCCGATCCGCCCTCCGTCCAGGGGGACACGGGAAACCCCGTAGTAAATACAGGCCTTGCGTCCCTCGATTTGCATGAAACGTCTGTATAGTCCGACAGTCAAAGCCTACAACGCCCTTACTGTCGATCCGCTCCATGCAGCCTGTACTACCCGCTTACCTGATCGCCCGTTGGCTTTTGTTGCTCGTGCTGTTGGCGGGGGTGTACTTCCTTAGCGGCTTCCTGGTCCCCGCGCTCGCCGCACTCATCATCGGCCTGGCCAGCTGGCCCCTGTACCAACGCCTGGTCGCCCGCTGCGGCGGCCGCACCGCGCTGGCCGCCTCGCTGGCGCTGCTGGTGGTGATCGTGGTGCTGATCGTGCCGATGTCGCTGGCGCTGTCCTACGCCATCAAGGAAGCCAGCACCTTCTTTGCCTGGGCTATTGCGGCCAACCGCCATGGCGTGGACGTGCCCAACTGGATCACCTCCATGCCCGTGTTGGGCGAGCGCCTGGGCCAGTACTGGGAAGCCTATATCGGCCAGCCCCACGCGCTGGGCGCCCTGGTCGAGGCCGTCAGCGGCGAGCATCTGGGCAACATCTACCGCATGGTGCTGGCGGCCACGGGCAATGTGTTCCAGCTGCTGCTGACCGTGCTGTTCATGTTGATTACGCTGTTCTTCGTCTACAAGGACGGCATCCGCATGGTGGCCCAGCTGGACGTGCTGGGCGAACGCATCCTGCCGGCGCGCTGGCAGCGCTTTTCTCGCGTGGTGCCGGCCACCATCAACTCCACCGTCACCGGCATGGGCCTGATCGCTCTGGGCGAAGGCCTGGTGCTGGGCATCGCCTACTGGGTGGCAGGCGTGCCGTCGCCGGTGTTGCTGGGCGTGGTCACGGGCTTCATGGCGCTGATACCCGGCGGCGCGCCGCTGTCGTTCACCTTGGTGTCGCTGTATCTGGTCGGCTCGGGCCACGTGGTGGCGGGCATCGCGCTGATGGTCTGGGGCAGCGTGGAGCTCTTCATCGTCGACAAGACCCTGCGCCCGCGGCTGGTGGGCGGGCCGGTCAAGCTGCCTTTCCTGCCGACCTTCTTCGGCCTGGTGGGCGGCGTGAAGACCATGGGCATCGTCGGGCTGTTCGTAGGCCCGGTGCTGATGGCCCTGCTGGTGGCGGTGTGGCGCGAATGGGTGCACCATGAGGTACAGGAACGCGATGCCGCCCGCATCAATCCTCCCGCCCAACCCCCTGCAACCTGAATGCCATGTTGTTGCCTGATGATCAGATAGCCGTCCTGCGCGAGCAGGGCTTCGTGGTGGCGCGCCAGTTCGCCAGCCCGGAACAGGTGGTGGCGCTGCGTGCCGTAGCCGAACGCCATTTGCGCGAGCACATCGCGCCCATCGAGTACGAAGCCGACCTGCGCTACCCCGGCGCGCCCGAGTCGCGAGCCGCCGAAGGCGGCCAGACCGTGCGCCGCCTGCTGAGCGCCTACGACCGCGATCCGCAGTTCGCGCAATGGGCTACCGAGCCGCGCATCGGCCAGTGGCTGGGACGCTATTTCGGCGAAACGCCGGTGCTGTCCACCGTGCACCACAACTGCGTGATGACCAAGCGCCCGGCCTATGGCAGCCTGACGGGCTGGCACCAGGACATCCGCTACTGGTCGTTTTCCGACACGGACCTGGTGTCCACCTGGCTGGCGCTGGGCACGGAAACCCGTGCCAACGGGGGCCTGTCGTTCATCCCGGGTTCGCACGCGGCTGCCTTCGCGCCCGAACAGTTCGACCAGCAGAAGTTCTTCCGCGACGACGCGCCCCAGAACGCCGAGTGGATCGCGCGCGCCGTCTGTCCGGAATTGCAGGCGGGCGACGTGGTGTTTTTCCATTGCCGCACCCTGCACGCGGCCCAGGGCAACAGCAGCGATCGCGTCAAGCTGTCGCTGGTGCATACCTACCATCCGCAATCCTGTCATCCGCTGCCGGGCACGCGTTCGGCCAGCCGGCCGGGCGTGCCGCTGGCTTGGGCTGTCTGAGTTCAGCGGGGCTGCTGGCCTGATCCAGCGTCGCGCGCGCCGCGCCCGAGCCACCACAGCAGGGCCGCCGCGATCAGTATCGTCGCGACGTTGTACTGCATGGCGCTGGCGAAGGCGCGGGCATGCCGTTCGGCCGCGCCGGCATCGGCATACGCGTCCAGCGTTCCGGCAAACAGCATCCCCGCTGCCGACACCCCCAGCGCCGCGCCCACCTGCTGCAAGGTCGATATGACACCCGCCGCCATGCCCGCATGGCGGTCTTCCGCCAACCCCAGCGCCAGATTCACCAGCGGCGTGTTGACGGCGCCCTGCGCCGCGCCCAGCCACACCAGTGCCGGCAACAGCGACCACGGCGCGAGGTTGGC
>NZ_DATCUY010000341.1:0-3453 GCF_036567245.1 Achromobacter sp.
CCAGGCCGGCGACGTGCTGAAGCTGGCGCCGGGCTCCTATGCCGGCGCCATCGTCATCGACAAGCCGCTGACGCTGGAAGGCCCGGCGGACCGCTCGGCCATCATCGCCGGCACGCGCCAGGGGCGCACCGTCTGGGTCCAGGCGGCGGACGTGTCCCTGCGCAACCTGACCGTCACGCGCTCCGGCCTGAGCCTGTCCGACATGGACGCCGGCATCTTCCTGGACCGCGAGGCTCATCGCGCGCGGGTGGAGCGCAACGACATCCTGGACAACCTCGTGGGCGTGCACGTCTGGGGACCCGCGGACGCGACCGTCCGCGGCAACCGCATCGTGGGCAACAAGGAGCTGCGCGTGGCCGAGAGAGGCAACGGCGTGACGCTCTGGAACACGCCCGGCACGCGCGTGCTGGACAACGACATCTCGGCCGGGCGCGACGGCATCTTCGTCAACACCAGCAAGTTGAACACGTTCAGCGGCAACCGCTTCCATGACCTGCGCTATGCGGTGCACTACATGTACACCAACGACAGCGAGATAAGCGGCAACGTCTCGACCGGCACCGATATTGCCTACGCCATCATGTATTCGCACCGGCTGGTGGTGCGCGACAACGTCGCGCTGGACAGCCACGAGCAGGGCCTGATGCTGAACTATGCCAACCATTCCACCATCGCCAACAACACGGTGGACCGCGCCGGCAAATGCGTGTTCATCTACAACGCCAACCGCAACACCTTTCTGGACAACCATTTTTCCAACTGCGACATCGGCGTGCATTTCACCGCCGGGTCGGAAGGCAACCGGATCTCCGGCAACGCCTTCATCAACAACCGCAACCAGGTGAAGTACGTGGGCACCCGGACGCTGGACTGGTCGGTGGACGGACGCGGCAACTATTGGAGCGACAACACCGCTTTCGACCTGGACGGCGACGGCATCGCCGACACCGCGTACCGGCCGAACGACGTGGTCGACCAGCTGCTGTGGCGCGCACCCGCGGCCCGCATCCTGCTGAACAGTCCGTCGATTTCCATCGTGCGCTGGGCGCAGTCGCAGTTCCCCGCCATCCTGCCCGGCGGCGTGATCGACAGCGCCCCGCTGATGCAGCCCCCGCCCACCGCAAGCACCAAGGAATCACCATGAGCACCGACCTTGTGGCGCTTACCGGCGTCAGCAAGCACTATGGCGCGCACCAGGCCCTCGACGGCCTGGATCTGCAACTGCGCGAGGGCGAATGCGTCGCGCTCGCCGGACACAACGGCGCCGGCAAGAGCACGATGATCAAACTCATCCTGGGACTGATACGGCCCAGCCGCGGCCGGGTCGCGATCTTCGGCCAGGACGCCCACAGCCCGGCCGCGGCGCGCCTGCGCGGCAGGATCGGCTATCTGCCCGAAACCGTGGCGCTGCATCCGTCGATGACCGGCGAGGAAACCCTGGCGTTCTACGCCAGGCTCAAGCGCCAGCCCCTGTCGGGCAATGCCGCGCTGCTGGAGAAGGTCGGCATCTCGGGCGCCGCGCGCCGCCGCGTGGGCGGCTACTCCAAGGGCATGCGGCAGCGCCTGGCGCTGGCCCAGGCGCTGCTGGGCCAGCCTCGGGTGCTGCTGTTCGACGAGCCCACCACGGGCCTGGACCCGGCCTCGCGCCTGATGTTCTACGACATCGTCCATGAGTTGCGCGCCACCGGCGCCACGATACTGCTGAGCACCCATGCCCTGTCCGAGCTGGCAGGCCATGCGGACCGCATCGTCGTGATGAAGGCGGGCAGAAAGATCGCCGACGGCGCGATGTCGGCGCTGCGGCGCTCCACCGGGCTGCCCATCCGCATCCGCCTGACGTTTGCCGACGCCGATGCGCCGTCGCCGGGCGGCGACTGGCGCCGCATCGAGGCCGGGCGCTTCGAGCTGGCTTGCCACGAGAGCGGCAAGGTTGAAGCGATCCGCGGCATCGGCGCGCTGTCGTCCACGATTGCCGACCTCGACATCCAGGTACCGGGCCTGGACGACATCTATGCACATCTGCTTGAACGGGAAGACGTATGAACGCGGTATGCACCATCATCGGCAAGGAAATCCGCGACGGCCTGCGCAATCGCTGGGTATTGGCGACCGCCCTGTTGCTGGCCGCGCTGGCGCTGGCGCTGGGCCTGTTGGGCAGCTCGCCCACCGGCACCGTCAAGGCCGAACCGCTGACCGTCACCGTGGTCAGCCTGTCCAGCCTGTCGATCTTCCTGGTGCCGCTCATCGCCATGCTGCTGGCCTATGACGCCGTGGTCGGCGAAGTCGACCGGGGCACGATGGCGCTGCTGCTGAGCTATCCGGTGTCGCGCTGGCAGGTGCTGATCGGCAAGTTCATCGGCCACCTGGCCATCCTGGCGCTGGCCACGGGCGCGGGCTACGGCTCTGCCGGCCTGGCGCTGCAATGGGCCTACGGCGGCCTGGACGCCAGCGCCTGGCAGCCGTTCGCGCTGTTGATAGGAGCCAGCG
Organism: Achromobacter sp.; assembly: GCF_036567245.1. Classification (GTDB taxonomy): domain Bacteria; phylum Pseudomonadota; class Gammaproteobacteria; order Burkholderiales; family Burkholderiaceae_B; genus Achromobacter. The sequence goes on from NZ_DATCUY010000341.1 coordinate 2,488, forward strand.
TGCTGCTGGGCGCCAGCTTTCTCGCCATGGGCTACCTGATCAGCTCGCTGGTGCGCGAGCGCGCCACGGCCGCCGGCATCGCCGTCGGCGTCTGGCTGTTCTTCGTGGTGATCTACGACATGGCGCTGCTGGGCGTGCTGGCGGCCGACCAGGGACGCCACGTCAGCCCTGGCGTGCTCAACGCGCTGCTGCTGCTCAATCCCTCGGACGTGTACCGCCTGCTGAACCTGACGGGCTTCGAGAACATTTCGCTGTACGCCGGCATGGCGGGCGTCAGCGACCAGGCCAGCCTGCCCATTGCCGCGCTGATTGCGGCGCTGTTGCTGTGGATCGCCGTTCCATTCCTGCTGGCGACGGCGGCTTTCAGGAACAAGCCGCTATGAAACGCTTGCAACTCGCCCTGGCCATTTCCATCCTGCTGCTCGCCGCGGGCTGCGGTAGCGGCGCTGCGCCTGAAACCGCGCCCCCGCCCCAGGCCGTGACCACGGAGTCCGTCGGCCACTACTGCGGCATGGCGCTCAACGAACACAACGGACCCAAGGGACAGATTTTCATCAAGGGGCAGGCGGCGCCGGTATGGTTCTCCTCGATCAAGCAGGTCTTCGCCTACACGCTGCTGCCTGAAGAACCCAAGGGCATCAGCGCCATCTACGTCAACGACATGTCCACCGCGGGCGCTGGCGGCGCGCCGGACCCGGCCGCCTGGATCGACGCGCGCCAGGCGTACTACGTCATCGAGGGCCGCTACATCGGCGGCATGGGCGCCGAAGACGCCATCCCGTTTTCCCAGCGCGACCATGCCCAGGCTTTCGCCGACACCCACGGCGGCCGCGTCGTCACCTTTGCCGACGTACCGGAAAGCTATGTCTTCGCCCAATAAACCGCGCCCCTGCAGGCCTATCGCCATGAACCACACCCGCCGCCGTTTCATCGGCATCGTCGCCGCAGCCAGCGCGCTGGCGCTCG
>NZ_DATCUY010000342.1:0-21146 GCF_036567245.1 Achromobacter sp.
CTAGGGCGCGAGCCCGAGCCGCTGTCGGCCACGCTGCACCGCGAGCGGCTTTACGGCCTGAAGAGCTTGCTGGCGCGCGACGCCGCGCAGAACGGCGCCGCCTGAACCGCGCCTGCGTCTTCAGTGGTCGTGATTGCTGGCGGAGAAGCCCGCAGCGTTCAGCACTTCGATCACTTCCTGGATGTGCTCATGGCCGCGCGTCTGCAGCACGAAATCCACTTCGACATTGCGCACCGGCAATGAGGTGAAGGCGCGCTGGTGGTGCACTTCAGTGATGTTGGCCTGGGCGTCGGCGATGAGCTTGGTGGCATGGGCCAGCGCGCCCGGCAGGTCGCGCAGGTCCACCCGGATGCGGGCCAGGCGTCCAGCGCGCACCATGCCGCGCTCGATCAATTCACCCAGCATCAGGGGATCGATGTTGCCGCCGGTCAGCACCAGGCCGATGCGCTTGCCCTGGTAGCGGTCGCTGCCTTCCTCCTTCGCGCGCAGCAGTGCGGCCAAGCCTGCGGCGCCCGCCCCTTCGACCACCGACTTTTCGATCTCCAGCAGCACCACGATGGCGTGCTCGATATCGCTTTCGCTGACCAGTTCCAGGCGGTCGACCAGCTGGGTCACGATGGGCTGGGTCAGCGCGCCCGGCGATTTCACCGCGATGCCTTCGGCGATGGTGTACGCGCCCTGCGGCATGGTCACGCCCTTGACCGCCGCGTACATGGAAGGGAACCGTTCGGTCTGCACGCCGATGATCTCGATGCCGGGCTTGAGCGCCTTGGCGGCGGTGGCGATGCCGGAGATCAGGCCGCCGCCGCCGATGGCGATGACCAGCGTGTCCAGCTGCGGCTGGTCTTCCAGCATTTCCAGCGCCACCGTACCCTGCCCCGAAATGACCGCCTCGTCGTCATAGGGGTGGATCATGATCAGGCCGCGCTCCTGCGCCAGCTCGTAGCCGCGCGCCTTGGCGTCGTCGAAGGTATCGCCGGCCAGCACCACCTCGGCGCCGAAGCGGCGGGTATTGGCGACCTTGACGGTGGGGGTGAAGCGCGGCATCACGATCACGGCGGGCACGCCCATGCGCTGGGCATGGTAGGCCACGCCCTGCGCGTGGTTGCCTGCGGACACGGCGATCACGCCCTTGGCGCGCTCTTCTTCCGACAGCGTCAGCATCCGGTTGAGCGCGCCGCGCTCCTTGAAGGAAGCCGTGAACTGCAGGTTCTCGAACTTCAGCCAGATCTCGGCGCCGAAGATGTCGGACAGCGTGCGGGACAGGGTAAACGGGGTCTTCAGGACCTGGCCGCGCAGGTTTTCGCGAGCGGTCTGAATGGAGGCGATATCGATCACGGTGGAAATCCTGTTAGCGCACCGGCAGGAAGTTGAACAGCAGCAGGCCCTGCGCGTAGTTGATCCCGATACGCCGCGTGTTCTCGCCGAGCAGATTGGCGATCAGGTCCAGGCGGCCGATGATGGCGCCGAATTCGCGTTCAAAGCTGAGGTTGGTGGCGTTCTGGGACATTTCATTGGCCAGCAGCAAGGGTTCGCCCTGGGCATTGCGGCGCGACGCCAGCAGCCAGGCGGCTGCCTCGACGTTCCGTGCGGCATTGTAGACCCGCTGCCCGTCCAGCGCGTCGGTGGCGTACAGGCGAGTCTTGCCGTTGTGGGCCGCGATGATGGTGTCGGCCAGACCGTAGATGAAGGCGCCGACCCGGTCGCCGGAATAATTGGGGTCCAGGGCCACGGCCAGGATCTGGATGTCGCGCAGGCCCGCCAGATCCTTGGGCGGGATGCGGACCTCGATGGAATGCTTGACCAGCGACACCGCCTTGGCCAGGTCAGGCGCGCCGGTCTTGCGCCATTCGCGCGGATTGCGGCGGTAGAGCTTGTCCAGCAGGACGTACAGGCTGGCCAGGTTGTCGCGCACCTCCAGCGTGACGGTGCGGTTGAAGTCCGTCTGGCCAAACTGGTCGGCGGACATGTCTTCGCTCTTGGGAGCGCCCTGCCCCGGCCCGGGGCTGCTCATGCAGCCGGCCAGCAGCGCCGCAAGCAGCGCCGCGGCACTGGCGGGTCTGGCCCACGCCGTCATGCCTTGCCCATCCGTTTCCCCCTTTTTGCCACGTCGCGCATGCCGTCCTCCGTGGTCGGGGGGCTGCGCTCACGCGCAAGACTTTACAGGAAGGTAGGCGCAGTTGGGAGATGTCCGCGGCCTGAAGAAGCAAGAAGATGAATCGGGCGTGGCGACCGCAGCCGTTGCCGGCCCATGAAAAACGGCGCCCGAAGGCGCCGTTTCATGCTACCGGTCAAGCAGGCTTATTCAGCTTGCGGTTCCGATTGCGGGGCGGCTTCGGGAGCCGCAGCGGCTTGCTGCTGCTCGATGCCGCCGATAGCCTTGATGGACAGGCGCAGACGGCCCTTGTCGTCGGCCTCGATGACCTTGACGCGGACTTGCTGGCCGACCTTCAGCACATCGTTGATGTTGGCGATGCGGTAGTTGGCGATTTCCGAGATGTGCAGCAGGCCGTCGCGGCCCGGCAGCACTTGCACGATGGCGCCGAAATCCAGCAGGCGCAGCACGGCGCCTTCGTAGATCTGGCCCACTTCGACGTCGGCGGTCAGCTCGACGATGCGGCGCTGGGCTTCCTTGGCCTGCGCTTCGTCGACGCTGGCGATCACGATCGTGCCGTCGTCGGAGATGTCGATCTGCGTGCCGGTTTCTTCGGTCAGCGCGCGGATGGTGGCGCCGCCCTTGCCGATCACGTCGCGGATCTTCTCGGGGTTGATCTTGATGGTCAGCATGCGCGGGGCGAAAGCCGACAGCTCGCCACGCGAACCGTCCAGCGCTTCCTTCATCTTGCCCAGGATGTGCAGGCGGCCTTCGCGGGCCTGAGCCAGCGCCACTTGCATGATTTCCTTGGTGATGCCCTGGATCTTGATGTCCATCTGCAGTGCGGTGACGCCGTTTTCGGTGCCCGCGACCTTGAAGTCCATGTCGCCCAGGTGATCTTCGTCGCCCAGGATGTCCGTCAGCACGGCGAACTTGCCGCCGTCCAGGATCAGGCCCATGGCCACGCCGGCCACGTGATCCTTGACCGGCACGCCGGCGTCCATCATGGCGAGCGAGCCGCCGCAGACCGAAGCCATCGACGAGGAGCCGTTGGACTCGGTGATTTCCGACACGATGCGGATCGTGTACTGGAAGTCTTCAGGCGCCGGCAGCAGCGGAATCAGCGAACGCTTGGCCAGGCGGCCATGGCCGATTTCGCGGCGCTTCGGCACGCCGATGCGGCCGGTTTCGCCGGTGGCGAACGGAGGCATGTTGTAGTGCATCATGAAGCGGTCGCGGTACTCGCCCATGAGCGCGTCGATGATCTGTTCGTCTTGCTTGGTGCCCAGCGTGGCCACGACCAGCGCCTGCGTTTCACCACGGGTGAACAGGGCGCTGCCGTGTGCGCGGGGCAGCACGCCCAGGCGCACGCTGATCGGGCGCACGGTGCGGGTGTCGCGGCCGTCGATGCGCGGCTCGCCGTTCAGGATCTGGCCGCGGACAATGGCCGATTCCAGCGAGAACATAATGTTGTCGACGGTCACGGCGTCCGGCAGCGCTTCGCCCTTTTCGGCGGCGGCGGCAGCCAGCTTGGCCGACACGTCGGCCGACACTTCACGCAGCTTGGCGGTGCGGGCCTGCTTTTCGCGGATCTGGTAGGCGGCGTTCAGGCCTTCCTGGGCAGCGGCGGTGACCGCGGCGATCAGGGCCTCGTCCTTGGCGGGAGCTTGCCAGTCCCAATCGGGCTTGCCGGCGTCCTTGACCAGTTCGTGGATGGCGTTGATGACGGCCTGCATTTGCTGGTGGCCGTAGACCACGCCGCCCAGCATGATTTCTTCGGACAGCTGCTGGGCTTCCGATTCCACCATCAGCACGGCGTTTTCGGTACCGGCGACAACCAGGTCCAGCTTGGACGACTTCAGCTGCGAGGCGGTCGGGTTGATGGCGTACTGGCCATCGATGTAACCCACGCGCGCGGCGCCGATCGGGCCGTTGAACGGGATGCCCGAAATGGCCAGCGCGGCCGAGGCGCCGATCATGGCGGCGATGTCGGGATCGATCTCGGGATTGACCGACAGCGTGTGGATGACCACCTGGACTTCGTTGTAGAAGTCTTCGGGGAACAGCGGACGCAGGGGACGGTCGATCAGGCGCGAGGTCAGCGTTTCCTTCTCGGAGGGCTTGCCTTCGCGCTTGAAGAAGCCACCCGGAATACGGCCGGCGGCGTAGGTCTTCTCGATGTAGTCAACGGTCAGCGGGAAAAACGTTTGACCCGGCTTGGCCTTCTTGGAAGCCACAACGGTGGCCAGGACGACGGTGTCCTCGATCGACACCACAACGGCGCCGGAGGCCTGGCGAGCGATTTCGCCAGTTTCCAGGACGACCGTGTGCTGGCCGTACTGGAACGATTTTGTCACTTTATTGAACATGACGATTATTCCTTACAAATGAAAAACCGTGGCCGTCGCGACATGCGTCGCACCGACCACGGTTATTGCGTCATGGGGAGCCAGCCCCGTCGATCACTTGCGCAGACCGAGTTTTTCGATCAGTGCGCGGTACGAATCGGGATTGCGGCCCTTGAGATAGTCGAGCAGCTTGCGGCGACGGCTGACCATACGCAGCAGACCGCGGCGCGAGTGATGGTCCTTCATGTGTTCTTTGAAGTGACCGGTCAGTTCGTTGATACGGGCGGTGAGCAGAGCCACCTGAACTTCGGGGGAGCCGGTATCGCCTTGAGCGCGTTGGAATTGCGCGACGATGTCGGATTTCTTGATGTCAGCTACAGACATTTATGACCTCTTCGGACATGCGACAGGGCCGAGGCGCCCTGACGTGGTTTGGAAAAAATTTTGCGCGAACCTGGCTGAATTCGCTTTCTCACTGCTGCCATTGATGACTCAAACAGAAGCCTGGAACCCTGGTTGTGGACGCGGCGTTTCGACACCGGGCCTGGCACCTGGACCAGCTCTGCGGCCAGCGCAAAGGATGTTGCAAAATCAATACACTTGATAAAGCTCGATGATTATAGCCGATTCGATAGAATTACCCCAGTGACGGGTGCCCGCCCCGCTGCGGGCCGCAATCCGACGTCAGGAGAAAATCATGTCTAAATATTACAGAGACGCCCGCATCGCGCTGGCCGCCGCCGCGTTGGCCACCTTGGCAGCCTGCGCAAACATGGCCCAGATTCAGCCCGGCACCCCCTACGCCGATGTACAGGCCCAGTTCGGCCGGCCCAACTTCGAATGCCCGCAAGCCAATGGCGGGCGACGCGTGATCTGGACGCAGCAGCCCATGGGCCAGTATGCCTGGGGTACCAATGTCGGCGCCGACGGCCGCGTGGGCCCGGTGGTGCCGCTGTTGACGGACGCGCACTTCAAGGTCCTCAGCGAAGGCGAATGGGGCCCCGACCGCGTGCGTTGCGAATTCGGCCCGCCCGCCAAGATCGAGGAAGCCGGCCTGGGCGAAAAGCGCGAGGTGGTCTGGTCGTACCGCTATAAGGAAAACGGCGTCTGGAACTCGCTCATGTACGTGTACATGAGCCGCGACGGCAGCAAGCTGACGCACTTCCACCCCGGCCCGGACCCCATGTACGACGACGACCGGCTCATGTGGCACTGAACGCTCCGCCCCTGAAAAACAAAACCCGCCAGATGGCGGGTTTTGTTTTGGGCGGCAAGACTGCCCTGATCAGGAGGATTGGCTGCGGCGTTCCTGCGTCAGGCGGCGCGCGCGGTTCCAGCGCCAGGCCCACATGATCCAGCCCGACAGGCCGTACAGCACGAACAGGCCGAACAGCACGACCGGAGGATCGCTGGACACGAACACGAACACGGCCACCACCAGCAGGATGCCCCAGAACGGCACGCTGCGGCCCAGCGCGAAGCTCTTGCCGCTGAAGAACGGCGCGTTCGACACCATCGAGATGCCGGCGTACATGGTCAGCGTGAACGCCGCCCAGGCCATCAGGCTGTCATGGATGGGCAGCTTGTTGTCCACCGCCAGCCAGACGAAGCCCGCCACCAGCGCACCCGCGGCCGGGCTGGGCAGGCCCTGGAAGTAGCGCTTGTCCACGACGGCGATATTGGTGTTGAAGCGGGCCAGGCGCAGCGCCGCGCCAGCCACGTAGACGAAGGCGGCGAGCCAGCCCCAGCGACCCAGGTCGTTCAGGATCCATTCGTACATGACCAGTGCCGGCGCAACGCCGAAGGAGGTCATGTCGGACAGCGAGTCGTACTGCTCGCCGAAGGCGGACTGCGTGTTGGTCAGGCGCGCGACCCGGCCATCCATGCCGTCCAGCACCATGGCCGCGAAAATGGCAATGGCGGCCACTTCGAAGCGGTCGTTCATGGCCTGCACGACGGCGTAAAACCCCGCGAACAGTGCCGCGGTGGTGAACGCATTGGGCAGCAGGTAAATGCTGCGGTGGCGGTTCTCGGAATCGCGCATGGAAAAATTGGGCATGGTCTCAATAACTTACAACGAACATTGAAAGGTTAACCCATCTGGCCCCGCTTGCGGGGCGGAGCAAGCCGCGTGCCTGGCCAGATCGCCAGGGACGCCAGAAAAAAAGCGGCATGCCCTCGCAGGCATGCCGCTTCGACCCTGATTGCGCGGGGGCCAGCCCCGCGCAGTGGCATGGATCAGTTCTTGGACTTGTCCACCAGCTTGTTGGCGGCGATCCAGGGCATCATGGCGCGCAGCTTGCCGCCCACTTGCTCGATCTGCGATTCCGCGTTGATGCGGCGGCGCGAGGTCAGCGTCGGAGCGCCGGCGGTGTTTTCCAGGATGAACTTCTTGGCGTATTCGCCGGTCTGGATGTCCGTCAGGCACTGGCGCATGGCCTTGCGGGTTTCGTCGGTGACGATCTTCGGACCCGTTTCGTACTCGCCGAACTCGGCGTTGTTCGAGATCGAGTAGTTCATGTTGGCGATGCCGCCTTCATAGATCAGGTCGACGATCAGCTTCAGTTCGTGCAGGCACTCGAAGTACGCCATTTCGGGCGCGTAGCCGGCTTCCACCAGCGTGTCGAAACCAGCCTTGATCAGTTCGACGGTACCGCCGCACAGCACGGCCTGTTCGCCGAACAGGTCGGTTTCGGTTTCTTCGCGGAAGTTGGTTTCGATGATGCCGGCACGGCCGCCGCCGTTGGCGCTGGCGTACGACAGGGCCACTTCACGCGCGGCGCCCGACTTGTCCTGGTATACGGCCACCAGGTGGGGCACGCCGCCACCTTGCTTGTACGTGTTGCGCACCGTGTGGCCCGGGGCCTTCGGGGCGATCATGATGACGTCGATGTCTTCGCGCGGCACGACCTGGCCGTAATGCACGTTGAAGCCGTGGGCGAACGCCAGGGCGGCGCCGGGCTTGATGTTGGCGTGCACTTCCTTGTTGTAGACCGAAGCGATGTTCTCGTCGGGCAGCAGCATCATGACGATGTCGGCGGACTTGACGGCGTCGGCGACTTCCTTGACTTCCAGGCCGGCGTTGGCGGCCTTGTTCCACGAGGCGCCGCCCTTGCGCAGGCCGACCACGACCTTCACGCCGGACTCATGCAGGTTCTGCGCGTGCGCGTGGCCTTGCGAACCGTAGCCGATGATGGCAACAGTCTTGCCCTTGACGAGGGAGAGATCGCAGTCTTTGTCGTAGAAAACTTTCATGGTTGTGCTCCAGATTCCAGTATTTTGGATATTTGTTTAATTCAGATGTAGGGTGCGGCTTGGCCTGGAAGGCCGGTCAAATCTTCAAAATCCGTTCACCGCGTCCGATGCCGGACACGCCGGTGCGCACGGTTTCAAGGATGGCACTGCGGTCCAGGGCCTCCAGGAAGGCCTGTACTTTTTCCTGCACCCCCGTCAATTCGATGGTGTAGGACTTGTCGGTGACGTCGATGATGCGGCCGCGGAAGATGTCCGCCATGCGCTTCATTTCTTCGCGTTCCTTGCCGACCGCGCGCACCTTCACGAGCATCAGCTCGCGCTCGATATGCGCGCCTTCGGTCAGGTCGACGACCTTGACCACGTCCACCAGACGGTTCAGGTGCTTGGTGATCTGCTCGATCACCTCGTCGGAACCGGTGGTCACGATGGTCATGCGCGACAGCGTGGAATCCTCGGTGGGCGCCACCGTCAGGGTCTCGATGTTGTAGCCCCGCGCGGAAAACAGGCCCACCACGCGCGACAGCGCGCCGGGTTCGTTTTCGAGGAGGACGGAAATCACGTGCTTCATGGGTGGCCTCCTTACAGGTCTTCAGAGCCAAGCAGCATTTCGGTCAGCCCGCGGCCGGCCTTGACCATCGGCCACACGTTCTCGGTGCGGTCGGTGATGAAGTCCAGGAAGACCAGGCGGTCCTTGTGCTTCTTGAACGCTTCGCGCAGCGCCGGCTCGACGTCCGCCGGGCGTTCGATGCGCAGACCCACGTGGCCATAGGCCTCGGCCACCTTGACGAAATCGGGCAGCGAATCCATGTAGGACTCGGAATAGCGCGAACCGTAGTCGATCTGCTGCCACTGCCGGACCATGCCCAGGAAGCGGTTGTTCAGGCAAATGATCTTCGGCGTCAGGCGGTACTGGTGGCAGGTCGACAGTTCCTGGATGTTCATCTGGATCGAGCCTTCGCCGGTGATGACGGCGACGTCGTGTCCAGGATTGGCCATCTGCACGCCCATGGCGTACGGCAGGCCCACACCCATGGTGCCCAGGCCGCCGGAGTTGATCCAGCGGCGCGGCTTGTCGAACTTGTAGTACTGCGCGGCCCACATCTGGTGCTGCCCCACGTCGGAGGTGACGAAGGCGTCGCCGCCGGTCACTTCCCAGAGCTTTTCCACCACGTATTGCGGCTTGATGACTTCGTCCGAATTGGCGAACTTCAGGCATTCCTTGCCGCGCCAGCTCTCGACCTGCTCCCACCACTTGGCGATCGGGGCGGGCTTGTGCTCGGCCGCAGCGATGTCGTACTGCGCGCTGAGGTCGGCCAGGACATCCTTGACGTTACCGACGATCGGGACGTCCACGCGCACGCGCTTGGAGATCGACGAGGGATCGATATCGATATGGATGATCTTGCGGGCGTTCTGGGCGAAGTGCTTGGGGTTGCCGATCACGCGGTCATCGAAACGGGCGCCAATGGCCAGCAGCACATCACAATGCTGCATCGCCATATTGGCTTCGTAGGTGCCGTGCATGCCGGGCATGCCCACGAACTGGCCGCTGCTGGCCGGGTAGCCGCCCAGGCCCATCAGGGTGCTGGTGCAGGGCGCGCCCAGCTGCGACACGAGCTTGTTAAGCTCGGGCGCGGCGTTCGACAGGATGACCCCGCCGCCCGTGTAGATCATGGGCCGCTCGGCGGCCAGCAGCATCTGCACGGCTTTCTTGATCTGCCCCTGGTGGCCCTTGTTGACGGGCGCGTAGGAACGCATCGAGATTTCGCCCTTGGGCGGCGTGTACTTGCACTGCGCGATGGTGATGTCCTTGGGGATATCCACCAGCACCGGGCCGGGACGGCCGGTGCGCGCGATGTAGAACGCGCGGCGCATGGTTTCGGCCAGGTCCTTGACGTCGCGCACGAGGAAGTTGTGCTTGACGCAGGGACGCGTGATGCCGACGGTGTCGCATTCCTGGAAGGCGTCCTCGCCAATGGCCGCAGTGGGCACCTGCCCGCTGATGATGACCATGGGGATGGAATCCATGTAGGCGGTGGCGATGCCGGTGACGGCATTGGTCACGCCCGGTCCGCTGGTCACGAGGCAGACGCCGACCTTTTGCGACGAGCGCGAATAGGCATCGGCGGCGTGCACGGCGGCCTGCTCGTGACGAACCAGGATATGCTGGAATTTGTCTTGCTTGAAAATCGCGTCGTAGATGTAAAGCACCGCGCCGCCGGGGTAGCCGAAAACGTGTTCCACGCCTTCATCGGCCAGGCAGCGCACGACGATATCGGCGCCATTCAGTTCCATGTTGTCATTCCTTTCAGTACCGGCCCTGCAACCCTGACTGCTGCTCGCCCGGATACGGCGGCAACTGAACCCATACCGGTTCCGACAACATGATCCGGCGCTTTGCGGCTCACGGAGCCACGCCACCCGGACACCTTGCCGACCCGGCACACGCTCGACAGAACGCAGTGCAAACGCCCCTGGGGGACGCTGGAGGTCGAAATGGAAGCCTTGGCAACACACGCTTGTGGCGCGGCCAACGGCAGGTGTAACTGCTGCGGGATGGCTGGGAGGTGACCCTGGCAATCCGCCTCAACGCGCCGGTTTCGGATAGGCAGACCGGCGCAAGTGGAGCAATTTACCGCGTTGCGTCAAAGGTGGCAAATCGACCATTTCCAGACCGTTGCGTGGAAGGTTCGGTAACCATCCGGCCCCAAAAATTGGGGCAGTCTCTCTATACTTGTTTCGTCATCCAGAACCGAGCCGCCGCCTCATGGATTTGCGCATTGCCAGCATCCGCCGCTTCCTCTACAGCCACTACTTCTTCGGAGGGGTGCGCCAGGGGGTGGGGATGCTGTTGCCCGTGCTGGTGTTGGGCGGCGTCTTCGGCAACTACACCACCGGGCTGGTCGCGACCTTCGGCGCGCAATGCCTGGCCATCATCGACCAGCCGGGCGGGCCGCAGCGCCACCGCACCAACGAGATGCTGGGCGGCGCCGCGCTGGGCACCCTGACCGTCATCATCACCGGGTTCGCTTCCTCGCATCCCGTGCTGATCTGGCTGGCGGTCATTGCGCAGTGCTTCGTCTATTCGATGTTCACGGTGTTCGGCAAGCGCGGCGGGCTGATCGGCTTTGCCGGCCTGCTGCTGATGACCTTGACCATGCATTCGCCGCTGGCGCCGCACGAGGTACTGGCGCACGCCGCGGCCACGCTGGGCGGCGCGCTGTTCTACGTCGCGTTCAGCCTGGGTTTTTCGCGGCTGTTCTGGCTGCGCGAGGAACAGCAGGCCATGTCGGTGGCGCTGTTCGCCACCGCCGACTACGTGGCGGCGCGCGCCGCCTTCTACGATGAAACCGCCGACCTGGACGACGCCTACCGCGAACTGATCCAGCGCCAGTCCGTCATGACCGAAAAGCACCAGGCGGCGCGCGACATGGTGCTGCGCGCCCTGCCCCGCGGCAAGGGCCTGGGCGACCGCCAGCGCGTGATGATCTGGAACATGTTCGTCGACATGCTGCAGCTGCTGGACACGCTGGTGGCCACGCATACCGACTACGCGGCGCTGCGACGCGCGCTGACCGGCAGCGACTGCCTGATGTTCATGCGCGACGCGCTGGTGAAGATGTCGCTGGAGCTCAACCGCATCGCCCTGGACGTGTCGCGCGGACGCAAGGTGCAGTACCGCAGCAGCGCCAAGGCCGAACTGCGCGCCATCGAGTACGAAATCGAACAGCTCAAGCAGCAAGGACTGGGCGAGCGCGAGCCCGAGATGCTGGCGCTGATCGTCCAGGTGCTGCGCCGGCTGCGCAATTCGGCGCGCATCGTCGACCGGCTGGCCGACCACACCGCCGCCTCGCCCGATGCCAAGCCCACCGACGTGCTGCGCATCAACAAGTCGCTGACGCGCTTCATTTCGCGCCAGGAATTCCGGGTCGGGCTGCTGACCAGCAATCTGCGCCTGGACTCGCCGCACTTCCGCTACGCGCTGCGGGTGACGGCCGCCGCGGCCATCGCCATGACCCTGGCCAGCCAATGGCTGTCGCCGGCGTTCTCCGCGCACAACTACTGGATCATGCTGACGATCGTCATCATCATGAAGCCGGGCTTCGCGCTGACGCGCCAGCGCAATAGCTGGCGCCTGACGGGCACGCTGATCGGCTGCATCCTGGCGCTGCTGCTGTTCAACCTGACCGATCGGCCCGAACTCCTGTTCGCCGCGCTGCTGGCCGCCTGCGTCATGGGCAACAGCCTGGTCCAGCTGAACTACATGGCCAGCGCCACCTTCAATACGCTGTTCGTGGTGCTGGTGTTCCACTTCGTGTCGCCTGGCACGGTGTCCATGTCGGTGATCGGCGAACGCGCCATCGACACGCTGATCGGCTGCGCGCTGGCGCTGATCTGCAGCTACATCCTGCCGTGGTGGGAGGCCCGCTACCTGAAGCCGCTGGCGGCTGCGGCCACGCGCGCCAATCGCGAGTACCTGATCGCGGGCATGCGCTACGTCGAGGCCATGCAGGCCCATGGCGCGCCCGTGGGCGCCGCAGCCGGCGAGACCCCGGCCGTGACCGACGCCGACCTGGCGTGGCGGCTGGCGCGCAGGAACGTGCACATCTCGTTCAGCAATTTCGCCGAGGCTTTCTATCGCATGATGAGCGAGCCCACTTCGCACCAGGTGAGCGTGCCCGAACTGAACAACCTGCTGATCCAGAACCACATCCTGGCCTCGCAGATCACCGCAGCCATACCCATCCTGGCCGCCCTGCCGGCCACGCCCGAAGCGGTGCAGCGCGCGCTCACCGGCATGGTGGACCTGCTGGACGAGAACCGGGCGCAGGCGCCGGCCGGCCTGCCGACCCAGTTCGACACCGAAGGCGAGCAGGCCGCGCTGGTCTATCCGGTCAAGCAGATGCTGAAGGCCGCGCACATGATCCGCCAGGAACTGCACGCGCTGGCCGATCCCACGCACGCGCCTCCGGTGGCGGCAGCGGCGTGACCGCCTTGGATGGATTTCGCGGAATAGGGACGTCCCGGGCGCGGAGCCCGGGACCGGATCAGACCTTGCGGCGGAAGACCAGCTTGTCGTCCGACGAAGCGGAGGCGTCGAACTTGTAGCCTTCCAGGTCGAAGCCTTGCAGGCCTTCAGGCTTGGACACCTTGTGCAGGATCGCATAGCGCGCCATCAGGCCGCGCGCGCGCTTGGCGTGGAAGCTGATGACTTTCCAGGCGCCGTTCTTCCAGTCCTGGAACACGCACTGCACCACCCGCGCCTTGAGGGTCTTCAGGTCGACCGACTTGAAGTATTCCTCGGACGCCAGGTTGATGATCACGGGCGTCTTCTGGCCGGCCTGCCGTTCGTTCAGGTACCCGGCGATGGCCGGGCCCCAGTACTCGTACAGGTTCTTGCCCTTGGGCGTGGCCAGGCGCGTGCCCATCTCCAGGCGGTACGGCTGCATCAGGTCCAGCGGGCGCAGCACGCCATACAAGCCGCTCAGGATGGCCACGTGCTCTTGCGCCCAGTCCAGCTGCTTGGCCGACAGGGTGGCGGCTTCCAGCCCTTCATAGACGTCGCCGTTGAAGGCCAGCACGGCCTGGCGCGAATTGGCCTGGGTGAAGCTGCGCTTCCAGTGGGCATAGCGCTGCACGTTCAGCTCGGACAGCGCCGGGCTCAGGCTCATGAGCTCGGAGATGTCGTCGGCCGACTTGGTCTTCAGCACCTTGATCAGGCCGGCGGCCTGGTCCACGAACAGCGGCTGGGTATGCGTCTCGATGTGCAGCGGCGAGTCGTAGTCCAGCTTCTTGGCGGGAGAAAGCAGAAACAGCATTCGGGAATTCCTTTTTAGCGTGCCGTCCAGCCGCCATCGACCGAGACGGACGTACCTGTGATTTGCGCGGCGGCGTCCGAAGCCAGGAACACCGCGGTGCCACCCAATTGCTCCGGCGTCACGAATTGCAGCGACGGCTGCTTTTCGCTCAGCAGTTCGCGCGCCGCCGTTTCCTGATCGACGCCATTCTTTTCCGCCAGCGCGGTGATCTGCTTTTCCACCAGGGGGGTGCGGACCCAGCCCGGGCAGATAGAGTTGGCGGTGATGCCCTGCCCGGCCGTTTCAAGCGCGGTGACCTTGGTGAAGCCGACCACGCCATGCTTGGCCGCGACGTAGGCCGACTTGTTGGCCGAGGCCACCAGGCCGTGGGCCGAGGCGATGTTGATGATGCGGCCAAAGCCCTGCTTTTTCATGTGCGGCAAGGCGGCGGCGGTGCCATGGAACACGGCCGACAGGTTCAGCGCCAGGATCGCGTCCCACTTTTCGGCGGGGAAATCCTCGATCAGGGCGGTGTGCTGGATGCCGGCGTTGTTGACCAGGATGTCGATGCGGCCCATCTGGCGCACGGCATTCTCGACCAGCTCGCGCACGGCCGCGCCCTTGGACAGGTCGGCGCCATCGTAGATCACCTTGACGCCGTGCTTGTCGGCCAGACCTGCGCGGACCTTTTCGATTTCGGCGGCATCGCCGAAGCCGTTCAAGACGATATCGGCGCCTTGCTGGGCAAAGGCCGTGGCGATACCCAGGCCGATGCCGCTGGTGGAACCGGTGACTAGGGCGACTTTTCCTTTAAGCATGAGCATTCTCCTGTGGTCGGACACATTGGGCGGGCTAAGCAGGCGTCAAGTGTAGCTGCCTGGCAAGACGGCAATCATGCCATGCCCGTACGCTCCGCAGGGTCAAGCAGCGGGAGGAGGATCGCGCGGCGCGGGCGGCTGAGACGCCTCGTCCTTGTCGGGTTCCGCCGTCGGCAGATCGGCCATGCCGCCCCGGTTCTCGGGGATGCGTTCCAGCAGCTTGATCAGCATCGGCACCACGCCCATTGAAATCGCCACGATGACTGACAGCAGGTCGCGCTGTTCCAGATTCATCAGGTGGTTGTCCCAGGCTTCATTGAAGATGGCGAAGCTGAACTCGCCGCCTTGCGCCAGTGCCAGGGCAAACAGCAAGCGGTGATAGCGCGGCAAACCCAGAAAGCGCGAAAAGCCATACAAGATCAAGGCCTTGACCAGCAGCAACGCGAATACGCCGACGAGGATGAACGGCCAGTGGTTGGCCACCACCTTCAAATTCACGGACATGCCGATGGCCACGAAGAACAGGCCCAGCAGCAAGCCCTTGAATGGATCTATCGCCTTTTCCAGGTCATGCCGGTAACGCGATTCGGCCATCAGCACGCCCACCAGGAATCCGCCCAGGCCCGCGGACAGGCCCGCAAAGTCGAACAATTGAGCGGCGCCCACCACCATCAACAGCGCGGCGGCGGTGAACAATTCGTTCAATTGCGCCTTGGCCGCCCATCCCAGCAGGCGCAAGCGGTAGGCGGCCGCCACCACCAGCACGGCAATCAGCGCCTCCTTGAAGGAAGGCGCCGACGCCCCGTCGGAACCCAGCAGACCCGCCGCCACCAGCATCGGAATCGCGGCCATGTCCTGGAACAGCAGTATTCCCAGCGCCGACCTGCCCAGCGGCGTGCGCGTCAGCACGCGCTCGTCCAGCAGCCGCAAGGCCACCGCCGTGGACGACAGCGCCAGCGACAGGCCGCACAGGATCGCCGCCTGCCACTCCATGCCGGCCAGATGCCGCAGCGCCGCGCCGAACACCACCGCCAGCAACAGACCGCAAGCCAGCATCTGCAAGGAGCCCAACACGAAGACTTCGTTGCGCATGGCCCACAGGCGTTTGGGCGAAAGCTCCAGCCCGATGATGAACAGCATCATCACCACGCCCCATTGGGACACGTTGATCATGGTGTCCACATTGGTGACGAGCCTGAGGCAGGACGGCCCCACCAGCACGCCAGCCAACAAATAACCCGGGATCGCGCCCAGGCCCAGCAGCTGAGTCAGGGGCACGCACAGCACGGCCGCAAGCAGGAGAATGAGGATCAGATCCATGGGACTAGCGGTTCCGGGATGAGCGCCGAGATGGATGGATGCCTGGGCAGGAATGTCAGGCATACCGGAATTCTGGGCAAAGAACGCCGCCTCTGAAAGCCGGTTGAAACCCGCTGTAGGGGACTTTCAACCACCCTCTTTACACAAACAAAAAAAATCCTGTAGAATTGCGGGCTTCGCTGCTTCGACAACGAAGATCCTTCCGACCAGGGATCTTTTGTGGAAAACCCGGCCCAGGGGAAACCCAGCCAGGACAACCGCCGTTACGAAACCCAGCCACGGAGAGGTGGCAGAGTGGTCGAATGTACCTGACTCGAAATCAGGCGTACGGTATCCCCGTACCGTGGGTTCGAATCCCACCCTCTCCGCCAAGTATTGCAAAAAAGGCCAATCCCTCGGGGTTGGCCTTTTTCTTTTTCCTTCGGACTTCATAAAAACTAAAAACGCACAGGCTCGGCGCGCGCCGGCTTGCGTGCAGGCTGCCCTGCGCCATTCCGATGCTCGCCCCTGTAGGGCTGCGCTTCGGATGGCTCCGGAGTCCTCGGCTGACAGCGGCCTCATGAGTTGGTTTTGAATCCCGTTCATGGGTAGATGCCTTGAGCCGGGGGCCGGGCGGAGGAACCCGAAGCGCAGCCCCACCGGGGCGAGCATCGGAATCCCGCAGTCCGGACGCCGGCGACTCAAGAACCCTGCCTCCCAAAACCGAAGTGCGGGGCGGTTGGGCTTCGAGCTTGCGGATGTCAGGGTTCTTTAGCCGCCGAGGCTGCCCTGCGCCATTCCGATGCTCGCCCCGGTGGGGCTGCGCTTCGGATGGCTCCGGGGTCCTCGGCTGGCAGTCGCCTAATGCGCTGGGTTTGGACCCCGCTCACGGGTAGATGCCGTGAGCCGGGGGCCGGGCGGAGGGATCCGAAGCGCAGCCCCACCGGGGCGAGAATCGGAATCCCGCAGTCCGGACGCCGGCGGTTCAAGAACCCTGCCTCACACAACCGAAGTGCGGAGCGGCAGCGCTTCGAGCTTGCGGATGTCGGGGTTCTTAAGCCGCCGAGGCTGCCCTGCGCCATTCCGATGCTCGCCCCGGTGGGGCTGCGCTTCGGATGGCTCCGGGGTCCTCGGCTGGCAGTCGCCTAATGCGTTGGTTTCGGACCCCGTTCATGAGCAGAGGCCGTGAGCCGGGGCCGGGCAGAGGGATCCGAAGCGCAGCCCCACCTATGGACCCATGTCACTTTGGCACCATATGGCAAGTGCGCAGGCCGCCCCCGCCTGACTATCACAATGGCACCGTCGGCCGCGCCAGCTGGAACAGATCAGTGCTGCGCGCGTACCAGCCGCCACCGTGCATGCGCGCGATCAGCCCCATGGCCGGCGTGTCCATGTAGCCGCGCTCGGCGTCCTGCACGTAGGCGTCGTCGACGTGCGCGCCCAGCACCCGGCCGATCACCACGAGCTGCCGCGGGCCGGTGACGATGGTCGCCTGGCTGACGCATTCCAGCGACACCGGGGAGCCCTTGATCAGCGGGGGACGCACATGGGTCGCCGGCAGCGCGGTCAGGCCGGCCGCTGCCAGTTCATCCACGTCCGCCGGATAATCGGCGCAGGTCTGGTTCATCTGCGCGACCAGCGACTCCGGCACCAGGTTCACCACGAACTCGCCGTTCTCGATGATGTTGGCGCCGGAATCCTTCAGCTCGCCGCTGGCATGGCGCATCAGGCCGATGGCGACCGTCGGCGGCTGGGGCCCCATGACATTGAAGAAACTGAAGGGAGCCGCGTTGACTACGCCTGTGCCGGAAATCGTGGTGAGCCACGCGATCGGGCGCGGCGTAACGGTCGAGGTCAGCACGTTGTAGACCGTCTGCGTCGGCAAGGCGCTGAAATCAAAATGCATGACTCAAGCCTCCTGCTGCTGGCCGCCGTTCAGCGCCGAGACGGCGCGCTTTTCGCGCGTGTCGACCTGCAGCTGGAACACGTCCGGACGGGCGTAGTGGCCGGAGACGTCGAAGTCGTACTTGCCGCGCAGGATCTGATTCGGATTGATGTCCGCGTACAGAATGGTCTCGGCGGAGAAATCCGGACCGGCCAGCACTTCGCCCAGCGGGTCGATGATGGCGCTGCCGCCGCGCATCAGCACGGTGTCGGGCGCGTCGCCCAACGCGCACTCGAAATCGTCGGGATAGGCGTCGCGGCGCAGATGCTGGCAAGCCGTCAGAACGTAGCAACGGCCTTCCAGCGCGATGTGGCGCATGCTGGGAATCCAGGAATCGCGGTCGTCGGCGGTAGGCGCGCAATACAGCGCCACGTTCTGGCTGTACATGTACATGCGCAGCATGGGCATGTAATTTTCCCAGCAGATGACGGCGCCGATCTTGCCGTAGGGGGTGTCGATTACGGGCATGGTGGAACCGTCGCCGAAGCCCCAGATCAGGCGTTCGCCCGCGGTGGGCATGAGCTTGCGGTGCTTGCCCGCCAGCCCTTCGCGGCCGTTGAAGTACAGCACGGTGCAGTACAGCGTGCCGCCGTCGGCCTCGATGCAGCCCATGACCACGAAGCTGTCGGTGTCGGCCGCGGCCTGGGCCACCAGCGCGACTTCCTCGCCGTCCAGCCGGATGGCTTGGCGGTGATAGCTGGCGAAGGCGTCGCGGCCTTCAGGCTTGCGCATGCCGATGGGTGCGCCGAAGGAGTTGCCCTTGGGGTAGCCGCCCAGGAAGGCCTCGGGGAACACCAGCACCCGGGCGCCCTGCTCCGCCGCCTGGCGGATCAGGGATGCGGCCTTCTCGGCGCAGGCGACGCTGTCGGTCGGGATGGACGCCGCCTGGATGACGGCAGCCTTGAAGCTCTGTTGCATGGACATGTCTCTCCTTTATTCTCAGTGCGCGGGGTCTTCGTCGATGGCGCGGGCGCGGGTGTTCGGCAGGAACAGACTACCGATGACGCCGACCACGGCGGTCACGACGACCGGATACATCAGGCCGCCAAAAATATTGCCGCTGGCCTGGGCCAGGTAGGTGGCGGTAAAAGGCACGATACCGCCGAAGATGCCGGCGCCGATGTGGTACGGGAAGGATAGCGCCGTATAGCGGATGCGGGCCGGGAACAGTTCGACCAGATAGGACGCCACCGGGCCGTAGACCATGGCGACGACAGCCGTCATCAGCACCAGGATCAGGATGATGGTGCTGCGGTCGACGCGCGCGGGATCGGCCCGTTCCGGATAACCCGCGGCAGTCAGTGCGCTGGTGTAGGCGGCGCGGTCAAAGCCGTTGATGGTGGTGCCGCCCACGCTCATGGCGATGCTCTGGCCGGGCAGCGGCGCCGCGTACTCGAAGTTGATGCCCTTGCCGACCAGGAATTTCTTGGCCTGCACGCAGACCTTCTTGTGGTCGGCATGGCTGCCGATCATGGCCGCCTGCAACCCGAAGTCGCAAGCGCCGCCGCTGGTGTCGGCATGCACGCGCACCGGCGTGGTCTGCATGGCTTGCGCCAGGGCCGGGTTGCCAGCCTTGAGCAGCACGTCGAACATGGAGTGGTAGCCGACGGCGGCGACAAACAGGCCGACCATCATGATCCACTTGCGGCCGATGCGGTCCGACAGCCAGCCGAACAGCACGAAGGTCGGCGCGCCGATGATGAAACCGATC
This sequence comes from Achromobacter sp., assembly GCF_036567245.1. Classification (GTDB taxonomy): domain Bacteria; phylum Pseudomonadota; class Gammaproteobacteria; order Burkholderiales; family Burkholderiaceae_B; genus Achromobacter. The sequence goes on from NZ_DATCUY010000342.1 coordinate 19,270, forward strand.
AGGATCAGCGTGTAGACGCTGGTCTGGTCCAGCTGCACCGCCTGCTGCAGGAAAATCATGACGTAGAACTGGCCGGTGAAATAGGTCGCGCCCTGGCCGGCGGTAACGCCGATCAGCGCCAGCAGCACCAGCCTCAGGCTGGACCATTGGCCGAAGGTCTCCTTGACCGGGTTCTTGGACAGGCGGTTCTGCTGCTTCATGCGCGTGAACACGGGCGACTCGTGCAGCTTGGCGCGCACATAGATCGAAACCGCCAACATCACGATCGACAGGATGAACGGCAGGCGCCAGCCCCATTGCCGGAAATCCTCGGCGCTCATCGCGGCTTGCGTACACAGGATCACGATCAGGGACAGGATCAGGCCCGCCGACGAGGTGATCTGGATCCAGCCCGTCAACAGCCCGCGGCGCCTGGGTTCGCAGTGTTCGGCCACATAGATGACCGCGCCGCCATACTCGCCGCCCACCGCCAGGCCCTGCACCACGCGCAGGGTCAGCAGCAGGATCCACGAGAGGTGGCCGGCCGATTCATAAGTGGGCAGGCAGCCGATCAGCACGGTCGCGCCGCCCATCATGACCACGGTGATCAGGAAGGTGTACTTGCGTCCCAGCTTGTCGCCGAGGTAGCCGAACATCACGGCGCCCAGCGGCCGGATGATGAAGCCCACCGCCAGCGCGCCCAGCGCGGCGAGCAGCGCCACCGTGGGGTTGTCCTGCGGGAACAGGACCTGGCTCATAAAGACGGCCAGGGTCCCGTAGATGAAAAAGTCGTACCACTCGAACAAGGTGCCCAGGGTCGAGGCCACCACCACCTGACGTTCCTCCTTCCTGCTGAGCGTCGGCCCCGCGTCGATCCGCTGCATTGCCACATTCGCTTCCATGCCTGCTTTCCCCAATCACTTTAGATTGATAATGCTGTAGTCATTAACTATTATCAAACTTAAACCAAGGCGTGAAAAACTAGGGAAAACCCGGCGCAATGCCCGCTACCCCAGGCGGAAGCGGCGCGCCCCGCTGCTACACTCCCGCCAGAAAATCAGTGGAGGCAGCAATGGCAAGGCCCGCCGGCAAGGTAGAAAAGAACGGGGAACAGGCGCCCGCCGCCGCGCGCAGGGGCATCCAGTCGATCGAAGTAGGGTTCCGGATCCTGGACGTCATCCGCAAGGCCGGCCGCCCCCTGCCCCTGAAGGAAATCGCCGACGCCTGTGAACTGACGGTGCCCAACGTCCACTACTACCTGGTCAGCTTCCAGAAGGTGGGCGTGGTGCAGCAGCACGCGGATACCGGCCACTACGGCCTGGGGCCCTATGCCTTGCGGCTGGGCTTGGCTGCCCTGGAACAGTTCGACGTGTTCACCACCGCGCGGCCCATCATGGCCGAAGTGGCCGCGATCACCGGCCACACCGTGTTCCTGGGCGTGTGGGGCAACAAGGGCCCGACCATCGTCTACCGCGTCGAAGGCGCCCGCAGCCGCCCCCTGCTGGAACTGCGCGTGGGCAGCGTGCTGCCGCTGCTGTCGTCCGCGCTGGGCCGCAACTTCCTGGCCCACTTGCCGGAGGCGAGTACGCGCGAGCTGCTGGAACAGGAAATGGCCGCGGCAGGGGCAGACGGATATGGCGCGGGCGGCAGGTCCTACACCCAGAAAGACGTGCAAGCCATCCGCGAGGAAGTGCTCAAGCACCACCTCAGCCGCTGCCGCGATGCGCTGCTGCCGCACTTCACGTCGCTGTCGGCGCCGATCTTCGACATGCTGGGCGAGATGAAGGCGGCCATCACCCTGATGGGCCCGGTGGGCGCCATCGACGATGACCTGCAATCCGACACGGCGCGGCTGCTCAGTGAAAAGGCCCGTTCGATCTCGGCCACGGCGGGCTGGG
>NZ_DATCUY010000343.1:0-2811 GCF_036567245.1 Achromobacter sp.
GCCCAGCCGCGACTTGCCGGTCAATACCGCGGGCGGCCAGTTGTCCGCCGGGCAGGCCGGCACGGCCGGCGGCATGCATGGCTTGGTGGAGGTTGTGCGCCAGTTGCTGGGGCAGGCGGGCGACCGGCAGGTGCGCGGCGCGCGCCATGGCGTGGCCACCGGCTACGGCATGGTTCAACTGCGCTACGGCATGTGTGCCAACGCTGCGGTGTTGGCCCGGGAGGAACCATGAGCATCAAGGTCAGCCAATGTTGCAGCTGCGGCCATCTGGTCTATCCCGCCCGGCTGTGGTGCCCGGCTTGCGGCCACGATCAGGCGCGGGCCGCTGCGGTGGAACACGCGGAACTGCAGGCCTGGACGGTGTTGCCGTCCAAGGATGGCGCGCCGGCCACGGTAGTCGCGACCGTCCGGGCGCTGCCCGCGGGGCCCGTGCTGGTTGTGCGCCTGGAAGAACCGCCCGTCCATGGCGACCAGCGCTTGTCGCTGTTTGAACGCGACATGGCGGGGCAGGCGTTGCCCTGGGCGCGCGTGCCGGCAGAGTCGCCGACCTGAAACGCTACCCCGTCAGTCGCCGCTGGCCGGTTCCTGGATCGCCTCCAGGCGCTGGGCCAGCGAGGCGGCCGACAGCTCGCCCACGCGCAGGTCCACCAGCCGCCCCTGGGCATCCAGGAACAGCGTGGCGGGCAGGCCGCGGTTGCTCATCTGGCGCGAGGCTGCGCCTGCGGGATCCAGCAGCACGTTGCGCAACGATGGTGCGTGCTGCGCCAGGAACTCCGTGACGGCGAGCGGGGCCTCGGCCTGGTTCAGGAAGACGAAATTCACGCCGGGATGCGCCGCCTGCGCCGCGGAGAACGCAGGCATTTCGCGGCGGCAGGGCGGGCACCAGCTCGCCCACAGATTGATGACGGTGGGCTTGCCCTGGTAGGCCGCAAGTCCGGCCGGCGCGCCGTCCAACTGGCGCAGGACCAGCTCGGCCAGTTCGGGTTGCGCCTGGGGCGTGGGCGCGAGCCAACGTCCGCCGCCTATCCAGACCACGCTTGCCAGCGCCAGTGCGCCCAGCAGGGCAGGCCGGGGCGCCTTGCGGCGCAGCGCCGCGTACAGCGCATAGACCCAGGCCGCGGCCAGTCCGGCCATGCCGGTCCAGCCGCCGTCGCGCAGGTCGAGGATGCGCAGCGGGTTCTCCAGGAAGTGCGCCGGGTACTGCCAGACGAAAATCAGCCGGGCCACGACCAGACCGATGATGAGCGCGCGCCATAGCACCGCGCCGGTGTCGGGCGGCGCGGCGGTCACGGCCGCCGGCTTGCGGGTGAACAGCCTGGCGGCCAGCAATCCGATGGCTGCGGCAACGATGAGGACCAGCAGCTCCGAGGGAAAGACCAGGGGGCCGATGCGGATGGCGGGCGTCATGGCAGTACCTGCGGCTGGCGTTGAGGGTCAGGCCGCATGTTGCAGCTTGGCGGGCGCCTGGGCGATGCGGCGCGTGATTTCCGTGGCAGCACGGAGAATCAGGCTGGCCAGATAGTCCTCGCGGAACGCCGCGTAGGCGTCTTGCGCGCCGATGATGGTGATGCTGCCCAGCACATGGTTCTCTTCATCGAAGATCGGCGCGGCGATCCCGGTCTTGCCGGAATCCAGCTCCCCCGACGATACGCAGTAGCCGGCCTTGCGCACCTGCAGCATGGCGCGGGAAAACGCCTTCCAGTCGGGGCCCAGCCGCTGCATGTCGGGCGACTGCGCATGCTCGTCATAGACGCGCCGCAACTGGCGCGGCCCGAGATTGGCCAGGATCACGCGCGCCGTCGCGCTGCGCAGCAGCGGCATGAAGCGGCCGCGGCCGAAATTCAGGGCCTGGGTGTTGCGGCCCGGCTGTTGGTGCACGTTGATCACCTTGTCGTCGTAGCGCGCGCTCAGCAGCACGTCCAGGCCGGTCTGGCTGGACAGCTCCTCGATCAGGTCGCGGCTGACGGTCAGCATGGGGTCGTATTCCCGCATCTGCAGGTCCAGCGCGATGATGCGCGGGCCCAGCGCATAGCCGGCGGGCAGGCGCACCAGCAATCCGCAGGCGCACAGTTCCCGCACGTAGCGGTAGGCGGTGGCCGGCGCGTAGCCGCGCAGTTGGCAGATGGCGTCGACGTCCAGGACCGGCCGGTCGGGCTGAAAGAGGTCCAGGACATCGAGCATGCGGCGAAGACTGTTCATGGGAGCGAGGTGTGGGAAGGCTGACGTGCTGCGAGGGTGCACCAAGGGGCGCGTATTGGCAAATCGCCGCGCCGCGCGCGGCGCGCATGCGTGCGTATAGGGGTTCCGCGCAGAACTATCAAATAGATAATTCTAATAAATTATCTAGCATCAATCCGCCTAAATAAATTGCACATTTATCAAATTACGATAAAGTAGCAAAAAAAGGAGGCGGTAATCATGAGCGGAGCCAGTGTCTTGCTGGAAGCCTTGCGCAAGCAGGGCGTGGAAGTCTGTTTCGCCAACCCCGGCACGACCGAGCTGGACTTGGTACGCGCCATGGAAGAGGTGCCCGGCATGCGCTGCGTCGTCGGCCTGCAGGAGAACGTCTGCACCGGCGCGGCCGATGGCTACGGCCGCCTGACCGGCAAGCCGGCCGCGACCCTGCTGCATCTGGGGCCGGGATTCGCCAACGGCATCGCCAATCTGCACAACGCGCGCCGCGCCCGCACGCCCATCGTCAACATCATCGGCGACCACGCCAGCTGGCACCTGGAGTGCGACGCGCCGCTGACCTCGGACATCGAGTCGCTGGCGCGCCCGGTATCGGGCTGGGTGGAGCGCATCGCGTCC
>NZ_DATCUY010000344.1:0-29715 GCF_036567245.1 Achromobacter sp.
GCGTCCGCCGCGCGCTGGCCTTCGCGCGCCAGGTCGTCGTAGAAGATGAATTCGTCGCAGTTGGCGATCAGCAGGTCCGAGGTGGACTGCTTCACGCCCACGCCGATCACTTTCTTGTTGTTCTCGCGCAGCTTGGACACCAGGGGCGAAAAATCGGAGTCACCGCTGATGATCACGAAGGTGTTGACGTGGGACTTGGTGTAGCAGAAGTCCAGCGCGTCCACGACCAGGCGGATGTCGGCCGAATTCTTGCCGGACTGGCGCACATGGGGAATTTCGATCAGTTCGAAATTGGCCTCGTGCATGGGGGCCTTGAATTCCTTGTACCGCTCCCAGTCGCAGTAGGCCTTCTTGACCACGATGCTGCCCTTTAGCAGCAGGCGTTCCAGCACCGGCCGGATGTCGAACTTCTGGTATTTGGTGTCGCGCACGCCCAGCGCCACGTTCTCGAAATCACAGAAAAGCGCCATGCTGACGTTTTCGTTGGGGGTGTTCATGTTTTGCTCCAATGCGATGGCGGCTGTCGGGCGAAACGCCGCCAGATGACGCTCATGATATACATATCTGCCGTCCGTCCGCCGCGCCCCGCCCCAGCAACCATGCCCGAAGCTCCCTTGTTCCCGGCTCTTGCCACCGATCGTCTGGTCCTGCAGCCCCTGGAAATCGGCGATGCCGAAGCTATCCAGCGCCTGTTTCCGCAGTGGGAAGTGGTGCGTTACCTGATCGAGCAGGTGCCTTGGCCCTACCCGTCGGACGGCGCGCGCAGTTACCTGGAGCAGGTAGCCATCCCGGCCATGCGCCAGGGCAAACAGTGGCACTGGTCCATCCGCACCCGCCTGGAACCCGGCGACCTGATCGGACTCGTCAGCCTGATGGACGACGATGCCTGGAACAACCGCGGTTTCTGGCTGGACCCGGCCCACCATGGGCAAGGCTACATGACCGAAGCCAGCGAGGCCGCCACCGCCTATTGGTTCGAAGTCCTGGGCAAGCCGCTGCTGCGCGCGCCCAAGGCCGCCGTCAATGTCCCCTCGCGCAGAATCTCCGAGCGCGGCGGCATGCGCCTGGTCGGCACCGAAGAGCGAGGCTACGTCAGCGGTCGCCTCCCAACTGAAATCTGGGAGATCACTCGCGAAGAATGGCTGGCCCGGCGAGGCCGCTAGGACCGGCGCGAGGCGACGCAGGCAACGGGGGGTTCACGAATCAATGCGTCCCCATTATTTTCAGATTAACGCCTCTCCGATAACCGGTCCAAGCCGCCGCTTACCGCCCTTTTCGCCCCGTTTTCCGGCCGATTGACCCAGGCCTGTCATGGCTAGAATTCCCGAAAATCCGGCATTCCGCGCATGGAATGCCTATGTTTATCGGGCAAGATCCATGAATCCGTCTACCGTCATCGGCGCCGCCGTCGGCCTGCTTACCCTGGTTATCGTCGTGGCCCTGGCCGCCACCGACCCCGGCATGTACATCAACCTGCCCGGACTGGCCATCGTGCTGGGCGGCACCGCGGCCGCCGTGTTCATCGCTTATCCGCTGTCCGAAGTGCTGCGCGTCTTCAAGCTGGTGCGCACCGTCTTCCGCAACGACCAGCACGACCAGCAGCGCGACATCGAAGAACTGGTATCCATGGCCCAACTGTGGATGAACACCGACGTGCGCAAGGTCGAGCAGGAACTCAAGAAGGTCACCAATCCCTTCCTGCGCACCGGCGTGCAACTGATCATCGACAACACGCCCGAAGACCAGATCATCGAACTGCTGCAATGGCGCGTGGCGCGGCTGCGCGCCCGCGAACAGGCCGAAGCCCAGATGTTCCGGGTCATGGCCACCTTCGCCCCGGCCTTCGGCATGCTCGGCACGCTGGTGGGCCTGATCAACCTGATGGCGGTGCTGGGCGACGGCAGCATGCAGATGATCGGCCAGCAGCTGGCGATTGGCCTGATGACCACTTTCTACGGCATCCTGCTGGCCAACCTGGTGTGCAAACCCATCGCGCTCAAGCTGGAACGCCGCACCGCCCGGCGCGTCGAATCCATGAACATGGTGCTGCAGGGCATCGCCATGATGTGCGAAAAGCGTGGCCCCGCGGTCGTGCGCGAAACCCTGAATTCCTTCGTGATGCACGTCGAAGACGAGATCTATGACGGTGGCGCGGACGCCAAATCCCCGGCCGCCGCACAAGCCAAGACGGAAGGCCAGGTCAAGCCCAACGTCAAGCCCGCAACCCCACCCGTCTCCATCGCCCGCCCTGCCGCCGCGCGCCAATGAGCCTGATTTCCCCCACCCTGGCGCAGCGGATCGAGCAGGCCCGCCAGGCCCAGATGCGCGCCGAGAAAGCGGCGGCCAATGGCGGCTGGCGTCCTAGCAAGAGCGACCGCAAGGACCGCTACGCCCGCTGGCACGTCGAAGAAACCGTCGAGCAAGACTCGGAAAACTGGCTGCTCAGCTACCTGGACCTGATCACCTTGCTGCTGGCCATGCTGGTCGTGCTGCTGGCGCTCACGCGCCTGCACGGCGGCGCCTTCGGCCAGTCGGAGCAACCCGTGGAACTTGTCGGCACGCTGGCCGAAAGCGGCCTGCCCGCCTACGACGGCGAGTACTCCGAATTCGATGCCGTCCAGATTCCCGCGAGCTGGGCGCAGGCCGAGGTCCCAGCGGTCGCCGTGGCCGCTGCCACGCCGCAGCCGGCCCAGGAAGGCGAAGTCGTCGCCGAAGCCGCTCCTCCTCTGCGCGCGCCCTCCAAGGAATCGCTGGGCCTGGGCGACCTGGGCAAATCGGTGGACGTGATCATCAACGAACAGTCCGTCAGCTTCCGCATCAGCAATGAACTGTTGTTCCCTTCCGGCCAGGCAACCCTCAGCCCCACCGGCCTGGACGTGATCAAGCGTCTGGCCGCCATTCTCAACAAGAACGAGTACCAGGTCTCGGTCGAGGGCCACAGCGACCCGGTGCCCATCCAGACCCGGCAATTCGCGTCCAACTGGGAGCTATCCAGCAGCCGCGCCACCAGCGTGCTGCGCGAGCTGGTCCGTGACGGTGTATCGGCCCAGCGCCTGCGCGCGGTCGGCTATGCCGAGACCCGGCCGATCGAGTCCAACGACACCCAGGCCGGCCGGGCAGCCAACCGGCGTGTGGAACTCATCATGGATATCGCCGCGCCGCAGAAGGCGGCGCAGGCTGCATCGCCTGCTACGCCGGCAAGCCGGCCCAGCCAAGGCTAGCAATCGAACGGCCACCGCGAAGCCCAGTAGATGCGCTACCGCGTTCTTGAGATTCTTGGTCGGTCGTTCTGGATCGCTGCAAAGAAAAATGCCGTGGTGAGGCCAAACAAAATGAGTCCGTTCACCGCCTCAATGGCGCCGACGAGCTGCCAATGCAGCGGCAGGAACGCCGGCGCATGCCCATAACTGGTAATGGCTTCCAGCGAATAGAGCATTGCTTCGGAAAGACTATGGACGGCGCCTATGTGCACATAGAGCAAAGCCCACGCAAATGCCTCGAAAGCGTGGAGGACCGCCGCAAACAATGCAAAGATTGCAACGGATAAGCCAAATAGGATCTTGCTTTGGCCCCAGTGGGATGGCGCAGCAGCCAGTATCCTGGCCATGGTCATGAATGCGGTGACGTGCAAGACGATAGTTGCGACGAATAATGGCAAACCCCAAAGCCAATCATCTTCCCAAATCATGCGGTGCCTCCCGGGCCTGGATCATTCGATCAGAGAATTCCCCCAGCATTCAAATCCGGAACAATCCCAGGCCCCGTTCAGGAGCGCGTTCTGACGGGCAAGAAATGGGCTACGGACGTCCGGCCGACGTAATCACGATCTCGACACGCCGGTTCTGCGCCTTGCCTTGAGGCGTCGAGTTGCTCGCCACGGGACGAGCTTCACCAAAGCCTTGCGCCGAAATGGAATTCGACGGGACTCCCTTCGAGGTCAGGAAACGCGCGACGTTGTCCGCTCTTGCCGATGACAGTTCGAGATTGGAAGGGAAATGCGATCTCAGCTCCGGGCCGATCGGTTCGTTATCGGTGAATCCCTGCACAACGACTTGCTGCCCCGGCAAATTGGAAAGTGTAGGAGCAATCTTTGCGAGAGTCTGTTCACCTTTCGGACTAAGTCTCCAGCCGCCTTCCGGGAAAAGGATCTCGTTGACCATCGTCACCTTGAGTTCATTCTGCAGTTGAGTGATTTGCGCCCGATCACCGCTCAACTCGGTAGTGAGCTTTTGGTTGAGGGCCGCATACTCAGCTGCCATCTGGGCCTCTTTGTCATACGTCTTTTTGGTGACGCAGCCCGAGACCGCCAGCATTAAGCACGCCACTACAGCAAGTTTGCCTGGCTTCATATTTCTCTCCGCCGATGTTGTAAAACGGCAGCGCGAGCGATCGGCTCGTTCCGCCGAATGTAATATTGGGTTCGCAAGACAGGACCGATCTCTGCAAGTCTCACAAAATGAGAGCCGGCAGGTTTCACGCAACTACATGGCAAAGGTAGTCAGAAGTGAACCAAGTCACCACTCATTTGACGCCAGCGTCCTGTCGACCCTATCCAGGTTCCGGCGTTCTGGCTCCTCCCGTGAAATCAGTCACGACCTTGGCAGGCGTATCCGGCTTGGTGAGGCATGCATTCGGCGACAGGGTTTTGAGGTATGCCAAGGAAGCCGTGATGCTTGATATCGAGCTGATCGAGAACCAGGAATGCTTCATTCCTCAGGTCGTCATGACCGACTTCCTGTGGGAGATCGAACGGCGTTCCGGAGAGGCCAACCTGGGCCTGCTTGCCGCCCCGCGTCTGTCGCTGACAACCTATGGCCGCTGGGGTGAATATGTTCTGGCTGCCGACAATCTGGGCGAGGCGGTTACGCGGGCCGCGTCCTCATTGGGTTATCACAGCACGGGCGACCGGTTGCAGCTCACGATAGACCGAGGCATTGCTCGAATCCGCTATTTCCATGCCATGCGAGGCCGTCGCGGCTACGCGCATATTGCAAGCGGCACCGCGGTCGTGTTGCTCAGCGTTCTGCGCTCTTATCTGGAATCGGACTTTCTTCCCATTCAGATTGAACTGGACATACGCCGTCCAGCGGCATCCTCCCCTTTCGAGGATGCTTTCCTGTGCCCCGTCGTGTTCGAGACCGAAGCCGTATCCGTCTGCATTGACGCCCGCTTATTGCAGCGCCCGGCCAAGGCGGGTATTCGGTCGCGTCTGGTGACGATCGACGACGTCGCACGGGTGCTTCTGGAACCTGCCGATCTGGGAAACTTTCTGGGAGTGGTCGTCGCGCATATCCGCGCGCAGGTTCAAAGCGGTGTCGTATCGATCGACAGTACGGCGCGAGCGTTAGGCAGCAGCGTGCGCACGCTGCAACGGGTGCTGCGCCGCGATAGCGGCTCCGACTTCAGGGAACTCGTCAACGTCATCCGCATGCGGCGCGCGAAGGAGTTGCTCGCGGGGACGAATGCTTCGATCACCGAGATTGCAATGGAGTTTGGATACTCCAGTCCAGCGAATTTCGCCCGCGCGTTTCGCAATGCCGCGGGCGTGGCGCCGCATGAATATCGGCTGAGCCAGAAGGCCGGCTAGAAACGAATGGTCAAACCGGCCATCGGCCCCTGCAGCACGGCGTCGAACTTGAAACCACCGCGGTTGTAATCCACGCCCAGGGCGCGGTAGCCGACGGCCGCGGATACGCTCTTGCTGATGTTGTAGCCGACGCCGAGCCCGACATCCCAGTCCGCATCCGCACCGCCTGCGCCGATCAGGCCCCAACCGGTGATATAGAACTTCTCGGTCAATACGTAGTTCCCTCGCACTCCCACCAGTCCGTCGACCCATGTGGCGCCGTCGCTGGTCTTCCTGCCATTCAGATGCGCGCCTTTCAGCGTGACGTCGGTATCGACCGACCAGACCCGCAAGCCCGCCACGACATCCAGCTGGTGGGGTGAATTTTCCAGAACGGAATAGCCCACTCCGATGAGCCCCGCAAACGTCGAAGTCTGCACGTCTGCGCTGGTGGCCAGAATGCCGTGCGGCGTATCGCCTTGCGAACCGATTTTCGTATAGATCAAATCGCCGAAAATACTGTAGCGCCCCTTGCGCGCGTCGCCGATCAGCATGGCTCCAAAGTCGAGGTTATCGAACAGTTTGTCGAACCCCGCGTCGAAATCGATGACGGGCGAACGCGACTGAGAGGTCTTGCCCGACAGTCCGGCTGCCCAGAAATACGGAGTGACCGAGAACTTCCATTCGCTGGAAGGCTGGGAGTCTGCCGCGGCAGCCTCCCGTTCCGCACCCACGACCGAGCCGGCATAGAGCAATCCGCAAACCAGGCAGCCAGTGATTTTCTTTTTCATCGCTAGCGGTTCAGCTGACTCTTTTTACCGGCGGAATGGTCCAGGATCCGTTGATGATTGACGGGTCGCTTTCATTGGGCCAATAGAGGCGCATCATCAGGATGAATTCTCCCTTGGGCGCCGGCAGCCAGTTCGACTCCAGGCCGGGGCCGGGGGATTCGTGCTGGATGAGCAGATCGATCGAGCCGTCCGCTTTTGCTTTCAGCGGCTGGCGCGCGCTGATGGAATAGCGGTTGAGCGGATTATCGACAAAGAAGTAGTCCGCGTCATACATGGTCAATGACCAGAATCCGGAAACCGGCGGCGTAAGCCCCTTCTTGAACGACAGCACGTACTTTTCAGAACCGTTGTAGACACGCTTGATCGCGCCGGTGTCCGACTTCAGGGAGGTGGGATAGATGGCATCCTGGGGCCGGTTGGCGCCCAGGCCAATCGCGGTGATCAGGGCTCGCTGGATATAGTTGGTGCCATAAATGCCCGTCTTGGTCGTGAATCCCCAGCCGTCGATGTCCTGGATGTCACCGCCGCTGGACTTGAAGTGCGTCATGATCCGGCCAAAACCGACCTGCGGGACACGTTTGGCAAGGGCGGGATCGAGCTTGGTCTTGTCGAAGTCCTGGCCAGGAACAATACCCATAGAGGCCAGCTTTGCCACCATGGGCGCGTCCGCCGCGCTCGGCGGGTTTCTTTTCAGCAACTCGGCAAACAAGGTGAAGTATTCGATCGCGTCCATGTTGTTGACCTGGTCGCGAACGGACGCTTTCATATCGATGGCGGGATCGACCTTGCCTTTGGGCGGATTCCAGTTCTTACCCCAAACGCTGAGGGGACAGAGCTTTACTTCGTCCTGCAGCTTATGGACTTTGGCATAGTCTTCCGGCGTGCCTGAACAGTAGATGCGGCCCAACAGCCACACAATGCTGGTCGGCGACTTGTATTGCGCCATGCCTGAAGGGACCGCCCCTTCCCAGCCTGGACCCGTCACGACGAAGGTTTGCGGACCGGTGCCCGTGGTGCGTTTTCCTGGCACGTCAAACACTGTCGTCCAACCATCAAGCATCGGGAACAGCGCGTAGCGGTCGTCCAGGTCGGGCAGGCTGACGACCCAGGGCTCGTCGCCCACATCGAAAAAAGCCGTGGTGTAGAGGGTGTCGGCGTTCGGCGCGGTCACGTCCCGGAATTTGGCGTCGGGATATTGGCGCAGCTTGATGAGATGCCCCATGGGCGCCCGGGTGCCCTTCGGCTCCGCGACGTTGGTGATAACCCGCCGGGTCATTTCCATGGTCACCAGGGGATAAGCATAAATATAGGCTTCGGTCGCCAACCCAAACTGTTCATCGCCTTCCGGGAAATTCGCGACCAGGCCATCGGCCGCGCGCGCGGAAGCGCCCAGGGTGGCGGTTGCCAGCAAAGCGACGCCACCGGCATTGAATTCTCGACGTGTTAGCTTCATTCACATGCTCCGACAGGATTTACTTATAAAAACGTGGAACAGATATAAAACCTGGGCGGCCATTGCCCAGCCAAGAAAGAAACACCCGCAGCGTAGGAGAAGGGAAATCGGGTCGCCACTCATTTTGCGCCACGCCCCCAACGGGCTGGCGCGGCAGCAATGGACCTGTTTCCTTGGCGGCAGACGGCCCGGGTCAGACGATGCCGTGCTTCCTCAGCACAGCCTGCTCGTCGCCGGACACCCAACCGAAAACCTTAGGCGCGCCATCCAGTAATTGGACGAAATAGTGCACGTCAAAATCGATATGCGTATCCGGCTGGCCCGCGCGCGCGTAGATCGCCGTCCAAGCCACATGCGCCACGCAATGCAGCTCGTCTATCGGCGACAGCCGGATATTCCTGATCCGCATTTCCTTCGTGCCTATCGCGCGATAGTGCGCATATCCTTGCGCCATGGCCTGTCTTAGCTGGTCGTCGTTCTTCCCCGCCATCACGCCGGCCGGAGACGCCGCGATGAAATCGGAGGCGTAAAGGGACGCCATCTCTTGCATGTCCACGTCTGCGTGCAAGGACTGGTTGAAAAAGCGTGCATATCGCTCGAACAGCTTTTCTACGATCGGCTCCATTGCGCCCTCCTCTGATTGGATTCAGATATTGCGGTCCACGCCGCCATCAGCCCCCGAGGCCTCAGAGCGGCACTGGCCGGTTCCGCAGCACATTCTTCATCACCAGCGTCGACCGCAAGCGCAGCACGCTCGGCAGCGCCGACAGCACCCGGTCGTAGAGCGCCTGGAACGCCGGCAAGTCCTGGGTAACGACGTGCAGCATGTAGTCCGGGTCGCCGAACAGCCGTTGCGCCTGGACCACCTCCGGAATGTCGCGCAAGGCGGCCTCGAACGCCGACACCCTGTCGCTGCTGCCTTCGCGCATCGTGACGAAGACGATGGCCGAGAAGTTCAGCCCGACCGCGGCCAGATTGATGTTGGCGCCATACCCGCTGACGACGCCCGCCTCTTCCAGCGCACGCAGCCGCCGGTGGCAGGGAGACAAGCTCAAACCGACCCGTTCCGCCAGGTCCGTGATGGAAATCCGGCCGTCCTGCTGCAGCTCAGCAAGAATCTTTCTGTCTAAGTCATCCATGCGGGAGATTTTACTCAAATCTGGAATTTCTCCGGTAGATAGCGGGAGCACTTCCCCTCTCATCGCCGATAACATTCCCCGCCTGTGGTTCATTTGGGGTGTGCAGTTGGAAACCGGCAATCTGGTGGCGTTTTGGCTTGTTTCGCTTTCGTTGGTTGTCGTCCCAGGCGCGGATTGGGCGTATGCCATATCCGCCGGCTTGCGGGACAAAGCGGTGCTTCCCGCGGTGGCGGGTATGTTGACCGGCTATCTGATGATCACCATGGTGGTCGCGGCGGGGATAGGCGCCCTGGTCGCGAGCGAGCCCGCCATCCTCACCGTCCTGACCCTGGCCGGCGCGGCCTATCTGCTGTGGCTAGGCGCCAATGTGTTGGCCCATCCATCCGAGCCCCAGGCGGGCGATGCGCAAGCCTCTGGACATTGGATGGCCTGGGCCGCGCGCGGCTTCGCGGTCAGCGGCGTCAATCCCAAGGCCATCCTACTGTTCCTGGCCCTGCTGCCGCAGTTCACCAGCCGCGATGGCGCGTGGCCGATTTCCACGCAGATCACCGCGCTGGGCATCCTGCAGATCCTCAACTGCGCCGTGATCTACACGCTGGTGGGGCTGGGTTCCAAGGCGATCCTGCAAACGCGGCCGGCGGCGGCGCGCAGGGTGAGCCAGTTTTCGGGCCTGGCCATGATCGTCATCGCCCTGATCCTTTTCGGGGAGCAGATCGCCGTCCTGATGGCTTGATCGGCCTAATCCCCTGGATGCCCGCCGCCCGCACCCTCCAAAAGTTCCCCGGGCGGGTCGATTCGTAGTCAATATCCTGTCGGATGAACAGATCAAGATTTCCAACCAATTCGCTCAGCAAGGCACGGACGAATGGCACGAAGTCGAGTGGCAGGAATCGCCGCTAGGCAATCCGATCATCGCCGGCAGCCTGTACTGGCTTGATTGCGAGATTTATGCCGAACACGCCGCTGGCGATCACCTGATCGCGATTGGCGAAGTGAAGGCGCTGAACCTGCAAGAAGCTGCTTCAACGGCGTTTCCCCAGCTGGACGGCTCACCGTTGCCCGCGAGCATCGGAATGGCGCAGGGTAGCCTCGGCGGCTAAAGAACCCTGACATCCGCAAGCTCGAAGCCCTGCTGCTTCGGTTTTGTGAGGCAGGGTTCTTGAGCCGCCGGCGTCCGGACTGCGGGATTCCGATGCTCGCCCCAGTGGGGCTGCGCTTCGGATCCCTCCGTCCGGCCACCGGCTCATGGCATCTGCTCATGAACGGGGTCCGAAACCAATGCATTAGGCGACTGTCAGCCGAGGACCCCGGAGCCATCCGAAGCGCAGCCCCATCGGGGCGAGCATCGGAATGGCGCAGGGCAGCCTCGGCGGCTAAAGAACCCTGACATCCGCAAGACCCAACTTCAATAGCCGCGCGCGGGATCGACGCGGTTGGCGGGCTCCAGGCCCTGGCTGACGCGCAGTATGTTGTCGGCGATCTGTCCGGCGGCCGATGCTGGAATGGCCACCGAAGCCAGGTGCGGCGTGATCAGCACGTTGTCCATCGCCCAGAGCGGGTCGCCAGCGGGCAGGGGCTCGCGCTCGAACACGTCCAGCGTCGCGCCGCCCAGATGGCCGCTGCGCAGCAGATCGGTCAGGACGGCCTGGTCCACCAGCGCGCCCCGGGCCACATTGATCAGGGCCGCTCCGCGGGGCAGACGCTGCAAACGTTCGCGATCCAGCAGGCCGCGGGTCTGCGGCGTCAGCGGAAGCATCACCACCAGTATGTCGGCGCGCGACAGCACCGTGTCCAGCGATTCCATGCCGCTGTGGCACTCGACGCCCTCGATGTTGCGCGGACTGCGCGACCAGCCCAGCACCGTCAGCCCCTGGCGGCGCAGCTCCTGCGCCGCGCAGGCGCCCAGCTCGCCCAGGCCCAGCACCGCCACGCACACGTCCTCGGGCGCACGCGGATGGCGATAGGCCCATTCGCCGCGCCGTTGCGCCGCTTCAAAGTACGGGATGTCGCGCGCATAGCGCAGGGCGGCGAACAGCACATAGCCGGCCATCATGCGCGCCATATTGGGATCGGTGATGCGCGTGATGGGCACGCCGGCGGGCAGGTCCTCGCGGCCGACCAGCGAATCCACTCCCGCCCCCAGGTTCACGATGAGGCGCAGGTTCTTCATGCGATCGAAGAAACCCAGCGGCGCCTTCCAGGCCAGTGCGTAGTGGATGCTGGCGGGATCGTCCACTTCGTTGCCATGCACCATGCGCAGACCCGGCAGGCGTGCCTGCATGGCGTCGCGCCAAGCGGTGTAGTCGTCGAATTCGCTGTAGAAAACCATTGCGCCCGACACGGCGGGGCTGGGGGATGCGTGCATGGGTGGTCTACCTCATGTGCCGCGGTTTATCAGGCGGGACATGGCCTCGATGGCAAGCTCATAGCCATCGCCGCCCAGTCCCGCGATGACGCCATCCGCGGCCTTGGAAATATAGGAATGATGGCGGAAGGCTTCGCGCCGCCAGATGTTGCTCATATGAACCTCGATGATCCTGCCCGGAAATGATAGCAAGGCATCGAGGATGGGCACGGACGAATAGGTCAGGCCGGCCGCGTTGATGATGACGCCCTGCGCGGTGCCGCGGGCTTCCTGTATCCAGTCGACCAGCTGGCCTTCGTGGTTGGACTGGACGAAGTTCAGCTGGATGCCCAGCGAGGCGGCCTTCTTTTCGCAGCGCTGCTGCAGTACCGGAAAGCTGTCGGAACCATAGGTCTTGTTGGCGTCCAATCCGTAGAGATTGGCGTTCGGCCCGTTGAGGAACCAGACGGTGGAAGATGATGGGGTCGCGCTCGGCGTCGTCATGGCGGCGGTCTCAGGTTTCGTGGGGAAGGGTCGCCTGCATGGCAGGCAGTTGGTTGAACGCGGCGAACCACGCTGCGGCGCGTGGCTGCGCAGCGCGCCAGTCCAGCTCGGGAAAGCGGAAATCCAGATATCCCAAGGCGCAGGCGATGGTCAGGTCGCCGATGCTCGGATGCGCTTGCGGCAGGCTGTCGGCCTGCGCCTCGATTTCCGTCAGGCAGGCCTGTACCTTGACCAGCTGCGCCTCGCGCCACTGCGGCCACTGGATCGCGGTCGGCCGGGCCGTATGTTCGTAGCGCGCCAGCAAAGCGGCATCCAGCAGGCCGTCGCCCAGCGCCTGGCGCGTCAACGCCAGCCAGCGGGCCGGGCCAGCCGGAAACAAATGCGTATCGCCGGCGGCTTCAGCCAGGTACTCGCAGATCACGCGGCTGTCGTACAGGGCCCGCCCGTCCGGCAGGATCAGGGTGGGCACCTTGGCCAGCGGATTGTGGGCGGCGATGCGCGCATCACGGTTCACCGGATGCGCAGCGCTGGCCAGCCATTCGATCCGTTCCGCCTGGCCGGTCAGGTGCGCGCAAGCCATCACCTTGCGCACGAAAGGGGACGTCGGGGCGTAGAGTAGTTTCAATCCAGTCTCCGGATGTCAGGGTTTGAGGACCAGCTTGCCGAACACCTTGCCGCTCTCCAGCAACTGGTGCGCACGCACGGCGTCGGCCAGCGGCAGGCTTTGCGCCATCTTGGGCCGGATGCGGCCGGCGGCCACCAAGGGCAGCACGTGGCGCCTGAGCGCGGCGGCCATGCGGGCTTTCTCGGCATCGGTCTGCGGGCGCATGGTCGAGGAATGCAGACTCAACTGCTTTTGCATCAAGGTCAGCAGCTCGACGTTGACGGCCGATCCCTGCAGGAAGGAAAGGCTCACGTGGCGTCCGCCAAATGCCAGCGCCTGCAGATTGCGCCGCACATAATCGCCGCCGACGATATCCAGCACCACGTCGACGCCACGGCCCTCGGTGAGGGTGTCGCAGACCGCCACGAAATCCGTGTCATGAAAGCAGATCACCTCGGCGGCGCCGAGCTCGCGCAGGGCGTCGAAGCGGCTGCGTTCGCCATCCGTCACGACAACCCGCGCGCCTGCGGCATGCGCCATCTGGATGGCCAGCGTGCCGATGCCGCCGCCGCCGCCGTGGATCAGCACGGTCTCGCCCATCCGCAGGCGGCCCAGCTCGAACAGGTTGTGCCAGACCGTGAACAGGCCTTCCGGCAAGGCGCTCGCCTCCGCGTCGTCCAGCCCCCGGGGCGCTGGCAAGGAATGGT
The DNA here is from genome assembly GCF_036567245.1 of Achromobacter sp. Taxonomy (GTDB): domain Bacteria; phylum Pseudomonadota; class Gammaproteobacteria; order Burkholderiales; family Burkholderiaceae_B; genus Achromobacter. Next base: position 13,109 of record NZ_DATCUY010000344.1, read on the forward strand.
CCACGCGCGCCACGCACCACGGCGCATAGCCGCCGCCCGCCAGCAGGCTCATGAGGCGCTGTCCGCGCAAGGACTCCGGCACGCCGGGGCCGCAAGCGGCCACCTCGCCGCAGGCCTCCAGCCCGAGCACGTCGGTCACGCCGGGCGCCGGCTTGCTCACGCCCTGGCGCTGCATGATGTCGGGCCGGTTGATGCCAGCCGAATGCACGCGCAGCAGCACTTCGCCGGGGCCCGGCGCGGGTACCGGCCGGTCTGCCAGCGTCAACACCGTGGCATCGCCGGGCTCGCGGGCGATGACGGCTTGCATTTCAACAGGGATCTGGTTCATGGCGTTGTGCCTCGCGGACGAATGGAAACTGGGCGGCCGCGTCGGCGCGGCCGCCAGGAAGGGTGGAACAGCGTGCGATAGACCCGTCTTCAGGACGCCGTCTTGAAGACACTGACCCCGTGGCCGGGCAGCGCGAGCCCCGCCACGGCGCCCACGGGCCATTCATGGATGCAATTCAGGTCGGAGGTACGCACCATGACGTGCTGGCGTCCTTCCACGGGGATATGCACCTCCAGATACAGATCCACGTGGTCGCCCTGGAACACGTGATTAACCACCGTGCCGCTCAGGACCGACCCGCTATGCAGGTTTTCCAGCTTGATATGTTCGGGCCGCACGTAGAGATCGAGCCGGTGTCCCTCGTGCGAGCCGCCCACCAGGCGGTGGCGGGGAATCTGCGTCAGCCCGCCGCCCAGGCGCAGCTGGATGGTTTCGGCATTGGAGCCGTGATAGTGCGCGGGCAGGATGTTGACGTCGCCCAGGAACGACGCCACGAACGGATCCTGCGGATTGCGATACAGCTCGTCGGGTGCTGCGACCTGCCGGATCACCCCCTGGCTCATGACCGCAATGCGATCCGACATGCTGAGGGCTTCGCCCTGGTCATGGGTGACGAATATCGTCGTGACGCCCAACTTGCGCTGGATATCGCGGATCTCCACTTGCATGGCGCCACGCAGGCCTTTGTCCAGCGCGGAAAACGGCTCGTCGAGCAACAGCACCTTGGGACGGATTACCAGCGCCCGCGCCAGAGCCACCCGCTGCTGCTGCCCGCCGGAGAGCTCGCGCGGCTTGCGCTCGCCCAATCCGTCCAGCTTGACCAGGGCCATGGCTTCGCGCACCCGCAGCTCGATCTCGGCGGCCGGCACGCGCCGCATCCGCAGGCCATAAGCGATGTTGCGCTCCACCGTCATGTGCGGGAACAGCGCGTAGTTCTGGAACACGATGCCGATCTGGCGCTGATATGGCGGCAACGCCGTGACCGGCGTACCGTCGATGAAGATCTCGCCGTCGTCCGCATCGGCAAAGCCCGCGATCAGGTTCAACAAGGTGGTCTTGCCGCAACCCGACGGACCCAACAGCGTCAGGAACTCCCCGCGCTCGATGTTCAGGGACACCTGCTGTAGCACCGTGTGATCACGGTACTTCTTGACCACTCCCTCCAGGCTGACCGCGCTGGAGCTATCGGAGGCAAAGGGGCGATTCGGCATGGCTGCTGCACTCATGGAGTTCAGTCTCCCGACGAGAAAATTCCGGGAAAAACAGGCGGTGGCCGCATGGCACGCAAAGGTGCGACATCAGCGTTATGGTGGTTTCAAGAATACGGCAAAGCCCTTTTTGCAGTGCGTTGCCGATGCTGATGGGGGCCATCGGAAAAACGAAATCGCGATGCCGCTGGCATGGCAGCCCTTGCCCCCCGCGTAAACCGGCACCTTTGCTTTTTCCTAAGTCAGCCGTCCGAAAAACGAAGTTATCAACTCGGAGCTTCCGGATCACACTGCGTGCCTATCGTTCAGCGCGCATCTGAAGCCTGCGCGCGGTTCGTCGGCCTTCTTGTCCTTGATCTTCGTGTCAGCCTCGAGACGCACCAGGGTCTCGGTATTTCTTAGGATCTTGCAATGTCAATTGAAAAAACCAATACGCTGGTGATCGGCGCCGGCCAGGCCGGCATCGCGATGAGCGAGCACCTTGGCGCCATGGGGGTTCCGCATATCGTGCTGGAACGCAAGCGGATCGCCGAGCGCTGGCGCTCCGAACGCTGGGACTCGCTGGTCGCCAACGGCCCCGCCTGGCACGACCGCTTTCCTGGCTTGAAATTCGATGACGTCGGGCCCGACGTCTTTCCGCCCAAGGAGCGCATGGCCAAGTACTTCGAAGACTATGCCAAGATGCTCAAGGCGCCGGTGCGCACCGGGGTCGAAGTCCTGCGCGTCAAACGCAACGAAAAGCGCCCGGGCTTCACCGTCACCACCTCCGAAGGCACTATCGAAGCCCAGCACGTGGTCGCGGCGACCGGCCCCTTCCAGGTCCCCACCTTCCCGAAAATCGTGCCGGAAAACGCCGGCATTCAGCAGCTGCATTCCTCGGCCTACAAGAACCCAGGCCAACTGGCCGACGGCGCCGTGCTCGTCGTCGGCGCCGGCGCCTCCGGCTCGCAGATCGCCGAAGAACTGCGCCAGGCCGGCCGCACCGTCTACCTGTCGGTGGGCGAACACTACCGCCCGCCCCGCTCCTACCGCGAACGCGACTATTGCTGGTGGTTGGGCGCGCTAGGCATGTGGGACGAAGTCAAGAAAAAGCCCAAGCGCGAACACGTCGCCTTCGCCGTGAGCGGCTATGAAAACGGCAAGACCGTCGACTTCCGGCGTCTGGCCCACGACGGCATCCAGCTCGTCGGCATCACGACCACCTACGAAAACGGCGTGCTGCACTTTGCCGACAACCTCGCCCGCGACGTCGCCCAGGGCGATGCCGACTACTTCGAAGTCCTGCGCGAAGCCGACGCCTACATCGAGCAGAACGGCCTCGACCTGCCGCCGGAGCCCGATGCCTGGAAACTGCTGCCCGACCCGGAGTGTCTCACCTACCCGATCCTTGGCCTGAACCTGGCCGAGGCCGGCATCAAGACCATTCTATGGGCAACCGGCTTCAAGGTCGACTTCAGCTGGATCGACGTCGACACCTTCGACGAAAAAGGCTATCCCATCCACAAACGCGGCATCTCGGCCGAAAAAGGCATTTACTTCCTCGGCCTGCCCAACCTCACCAACCGCAGCTCTTCCTTCATCTGGGGGGTTTGGCACGACGCCCGCTACATCGCTGACCATATCGGCATCCATTTGGACTACCTGGCGTACAAGAAGGAATGACGGAACCGGCGTTTAGGCTGTCCCAGGCCAAACGCAAAAAAACCCGCATCTCGAGCGAGAATGCGGGTTTTTCGCGAATATCCCGGTCGCCTCGGGGCGTCTGAGCCTTGGCGCGACGGCGAGTCTGCGGTGACGCATCGTGCATGCTGGCAAGACCGATCCAGACTGGCGACACGCCTAGCTTTTCTTCCCGCCAAACATGCCGACCAGCTTTTTACGCAATATCTGCAATCCTGTCCCAGGCTTGCAAGCTCGATATTCGGCCAGCGCGGCGTCCAGCTGCTCCCGATTCAGTACACCCTTGGGAAGCAGGATCAGCTGTTCATACAGAGCCTGCTGCTGCTTGATCCCGCCGGTCTTGCCGTAGGAACGCGCCAGCTGCAGGCGCATCCAATTGATCTGTACCGAAAAGCCCGGACCATTCTCATTGCCGAGCTGATGCAGTTTCTCTTCCAGCCAGGGAATGACCTCCGCGTAACGCCCCTGTTTGCGCATCAAGGCCCCCAGGTTGACGCAGGCCTTGACGGCCTCCAGCCGCACGTCGGGCTCGCCGTCATGCAGATAGCTTTGCACGACACGCCGGTACAGCGCCTCCGCCTCGATCAAATCCCGCTCGGCCACGGTCAGCGCCTTGCTCCACATGGCACGCGCCACGCGCAAGCGCAGATAACTCAGTGCAGTGCCCTGCCAGCGGCGAATGATTTCGTCGTAGACGGCAATTTCTTCTTCATGACGCCCCAGCTTGTCCAGCTGCACCGCCTTGTTGGACAGCGCCAGCGCCACGTCTTTGTCGGAAGACAGATTCATGTCGTCGCTGTAGCGCATGATGATCTCGTCGTTGACGACTATCGCGGCCTCGCGCAGCCCCAGCCGTGCCAGGCAGAATCCCTTGTTGACCAGCGCATCCAGACAGATGGCTCGCAGCTCGGGATGCAGCGACTCCACATGCGCATTGATGACCTGCTCGTACCGCGTGATCGCCTCGCGGTAGTTTTCCTGCTCCTGCAGCTTGCGCCCCTCTTCCACTACAGCCTTCATCTCCTGCAACCGCTGCGGCGCTACAGGCTCGTACTGCTCGCCGTAATTCACCGAAATTCCCTGGCTTTGCAGGCGATTCAGGCAGGTCAGGCGGCTGGCATTGGCGCGGGCCACCGTGTCGCGGGCAATCGGCCTGGTGCTGGTGCTGCAGTGGGCCAGCAAGGCATCATAGGTCTTGAGCGCCTCTTCGTTGCGCTCCAGCAATTGCATCTGCAGATAGGCCAGATTCAGATAACTGCTGGCCACGCGCGACTCGATCGCTTCGTCCTGGTCGGCGGCGAACTTCCGCAGCAACTTCTGGTAGGTCTGCACTGCCTCATCGAAATGCAGCCGTTCGCGCTGGCTGACGGCCAGGTCGAACAGGGTTTCCACGACGGAAAGCCGCACGGCCGTGTCCCCATCGTCGCGAAAGCGCTCCAGCATGCTATCGCCCAGGGCGGCCCGCCGCCGCTCGGCTTCAGTCACTTCGGGAGCAGGTATCGACTCGTCCTTGTCATTCTTCCCACTGGGATGCGCATGCTTTGGCGGCGCCAGATCGCCCCAGATTTCCGCCTCCAGTTCCATGGAAGATGCTTGCAACTGACGCCATGCGGTTTGCTGCGGGCTGTCGGGCTCGACAGACAATGACAGGCGCGCCATGTCCTCAAGCGCAGCCAGGGCAGCCTCGTGCTCGCCCATACGTTTGAGCATGCGGGCCTTTTGCCGCATGGAACGGCATACGACGAGGCGGACTGCCGCATCATCGTCATCCGCGAAACGCCGCTGCAACACATCGAACGTTTCCAAGGCCTGTTCAGGCGAGTCCAGCGTTTCATCAGCATGGGCCAGCTTGTACCAAGCCCTTGCCAGCGGCTCTTGAAGCGCGGCGCTGCGGTCGCCGCCGAGCCTTTCCAGCACCTGCCCATAACCTTGCCACGCAGTTTCCTCGTCACGCATCTCCAGGGCATTGAGCCAGGCGATCAAGGCCGTGCGGCGCACTTGCGCATCGGAATGTCCCGAATGGCGCTGCCAATGCTGCTCGCTCAAGGTCTCGGCCCTGCCTGTCAAGGCTGCGGCCTGCTCCTCGTCTTCCGTTTGGCTGGCCAGTTCGTGCAAAGCCTCGGCGTGAACCTGCAAGCACTTGCCCAGGCAGCGTACCTCGATCACGCTGTCGGTATCGGAGAACTCCGCCTCCATCTGCTCGCAGGCGAGTACCGCCTGTTCAGGCTTGCTGCTTTTTTCCGGTGCTTCGAGGCTGGACAGATGCCACCAGAAAATACGATCCAGTTGCGCCAGGGCAAGGGTCTGACGTATGCCCGTGTTAGGGCTGCCTCCATGAACCAGCAACAACGCGTCCATGGCTTGCAAGGCGCCGGGCCAGTCTTTTTCCACCAACAGCCGCGCCTGCGCCAGGGCCGCGTCGGCGGCGACTTCGCGCAGATCATCAACGTCGCTCTCTTGAAAGTCGCTCTGCAACTGCGCATAGCCCTCAAGCGCCTGCTGGCGATAACCAAGGTCTTCAAACAACTCCGATTTGCGCAGCCGGATCTTCGCCACCAGCGCCTGCGTGGCAGGCCATGCGTCCGCGCCAAAACGCTGCTCCAGCCGATCAGCCTCGCGCACCATGTCGACGCGGGCAAAGGTCGCGCCGCGATGCACGGTCAGCGCGATGACTTCCATGCCCGCGCGAACCAGCCACTCGCGCACCGCCGGGGACTCAACGTGCTCGAAGCGTCGCTCCAGGTGACGCCAGGTCGCCAAGGCGTCTTCATGCTTGCCATCGGCGGCCAGGGCCGTACCCTTGGCGAATTGCGCCCTGGCCATCCATGGCCAATCGTCGGGAACCGCTCCTTCGAGATGCGAGGCCAATGCCTCGGCGGACTGAACTTCATTCGCCGTCTCTCCCGCCCGCCGCAGGGCCTGCAGCTTGGCGAACCAGGCGGCAACCAGATGCTCTTTCAGCTCCTGGTCCGAGCCGGAAAACGGCGTGGTCAGCGGCAGAAGACGGTCTATGACGGCCTGGCTCTTTTCAAGGTCCTGCTGTGCGGAAATCGTATTGGGCATGGCGCGAGACGGTTGCAGGCGTGTGCGCCATGTTATCCGTTCTCGGAAGCGCCTCCGCTTTCAGGCGCAGAGGGCCTGCCGCAGCCTTTCGGGAATGTCCATGATCAATGGTCCGCCGAACAGCACCGGGTCTTGCAAGGGCTGGCCGCGTATCAGCCCGACCTCTGCCTCGCCCTCGCCTCCCGGAGCTCGACGGGTCAGATCTGGTCGAATCCGGCGCCAACCGCGACCGATCCGCCCGTAACGCGGAGCGAATCAATATTGCCGAGCAGTTCCAGCGGTTCAACGCCCTGGCCGTGGGTGAGCAGGCCGCCTTCTATCTCCACTTCGCGCGCCGAACCTCCAGGCTTGACGCTGAACGCGATGGCCGACAGCCGCAGCACCACACCCTTGACCAGCGAGTCGCCGGTGCCGCCATAGGTTTCAATGCCCCGGCGCACCGAAATGCGCCCCACCGGCTGGCTGATCTGTATGCCCACCGCGCCGTCGGCATGCGTCACCACGCGGTCGAACTCGGCCGTCTGCACGGTCCCGGTATAGACATTGAAGCCGCGCGAGCCCTGCCCGAAGGTCTCGATGGGCGCTTCGGCTTGCAGCAAATTGACTGTACCGAAATTGACGAAGCCGATGCCGCTGGGGCCATAGGACGTGATCTTGTCCTCGGCGAGCCAATGGTCCACCGTACCCCAGTTGTCCAGCACCATATCGTTGGGGCCGTAAGTGGTCACCGGCCCCAGGTTGCGCACGCTGTCAACGTAGGCGCCATGGACGGTAAACACGCCGCCGGCGATCTGGTCGGGCGTGCCAGGCGCTATGCCTCCGTCGCTATGGACCGCGCCAGTCTCCAGCCGCCGCGCCACCAGGCGGCCGCCCGAAACGCCCGCGCCGCTGACAAAGATGCCGCTGCCCAGCACAGGCGCGCCGGGCCGGCCGGCCGACAGGCCGGTAAGGTCGGCGGTGAGGGTGACAGCAACGTCCGCCTGCTGATTCCACAGCGTGAACGCCCCCTGGATCACCTCCACGCCATACCCCTTGGGGCGTTCGCCATAGCCGCGCGCATCGGCCGCCAGGATATCGATATTATGGGCCTCGACATGGCCACCGCGCACCTTGTCGCCCGCCAGCAATTGCACCACCCCGGTGATCGACAGATTCTGCAGAGTCAGGCTGCCCAGGTGACCCACACTGAGGTCATTGAAAAGGGCGCGCCGTTCAGGGTCGGCTTTGAGGGCAAGGTTCTCGACCTGATTGTCAGCCGTAAGCTGCAAGCCGTCCTGACCCGCGGTGAATTGGATCGACGCCCCAGGTCCGTCTCCAGCCAGGAACTGACCAGGCAACAGACGCAGCGTCGGAACATCGACCAACTGCCCGGTGATCTCAATGCACGTAACCTTGGGATCCGCCACGGCGGCCTGCAGTTCCTTCACTGTGGAAATTTGACGTTCCGAGACGTTCATTCTGATCTCCTCTGTTGGACAGCCAGTCAATCCGGGTAGCCACGCCCGCGCCCCCGGACCGCGGCTCTCTCGACCGCGACGGCGACTCGCATTTGCCGGCAAGGCCACGAGCGTAAAACATGCCCCGCTTCTGCGTAATCCGTGGAATTCACATAATTCCTATCGGTCCGAGACTCACCAAACCACGGACGCCTGGGGCGGATCGATGTGTCCCGCCTAGTCTTCCCGCGACGCCTGCCCGGACAGCGCGCCGGCAGGCCGCCCCGGCAGGCCCGCCAGCAATTCATCGGCAGATTGCCTGAATCGCATGACCAGAAATTCAAGCAGCTCGCGCACGCGCGGCACCTGATAGCGATTGCGGTGGATGATCGCGTAAACGCCAGGCTCGTCGACGGAGTATTCGGGCAGCACAACCCGGAGCCGGCCGGCGCGCAGGTCCTCGGCGGCGTCCCAGATGGTTTTCCGCGTAATGCCGATGCCCTCCAGCGCCCAAGCCCTCGCCAGCGCTCCGTCGTTGGTCTCCCAGGATTGCCTCATGGGAAGACGCAGCGACCAGCTACGGCCATTCTCGGAAAAATGGTATTCGTTCAGTGGACCGGCGCCGGTGACCAGGACAATGAACTGGTGCTGCGCCAGGTCTTGCGGCGTTCGCGGCGTGCCGCAAGCCTCCAGGTAGCTAGGCGCCGCGCACAAGACGCGCCAATTGGGAGCGAGGAAGCGCGCCACCAGGTCGCCGTCGTCCGGCCGGCCGAAGCGCACGGCGATATCCATGTCGTCTTCCAACAGCCTGGACAGCGAATCCGTCAGCGTCAGCGCCAGCTTCAGGTGCCGGTGGCTCTTGCTGAATTCGGTGAGCCACTGATTAAACAGATTGCGGCCGAAGTCGGTGGAGGCCGAAATGCGGACTTTGCCGCTCACGCCGGCACGTCCGGCCAGCAAGGCGGCTTCCGCGCTTTCAAGCGCCTCCAGCGCCGTCCGGCAGTGCTCCAGGTATGTGTGGCCTTCATTGGTCAACCGCAGGCTGCGCGTCGTGCGATCCAGCAGCTTGGTCTGCAGGGCGGACTCCAGCTTGGTCAGCCTCGCGCTCGCCGCCGCGGCGGAGACCCCCAGCTTGCGCCCCGCCGCGGACAAACTGCCCAGGCCGGCTGCCTCCACGAAAAGACGAATGTCACCCAGCGCGTCTATCAGCATTATTCAATCTCGCTTGAAAGCGTATGAAGCAAGGTCTCAATTATCAAGCATCGAGAAATGCAGGAACATAGCTATTTCTCGATGCCAAGCACGGCATTCGTTTTTACTTTTTGAAAAATCATTGACCAGATGAGCATCACGAAGTCGGCCATGGACGCCGATGGCAAATTTCCGCTTGGCAGCCTTCTTGCGCTGAGTATGACCAGCTTTATCGCGACGGCCAACGAGACCTTTCCTGCCGGCCTGTTGCCGCAGATTGCCGCCGGATTCGACACGACCGAAGCCTGGGCGGGTCAAATGGTCACGCTTTGCGCGCTGGGTTCCGGCCTAGCCGCCATTCCCCTCACGGCGGCGACGCGCGGCTGGGGCCGGCGCCACGTCTTGCTGGCAGTGCTGTGCTGCTTTTTTGTGTCCAATCTGGTCACCGCGACCTCGACCAACTTCGTTCTCAGCCTGGCGGCGCGTTTTCTGGCCGGAGCCGCCACCGGCCTGGCCTGGAGCCTGCTGGCCACCTATGCTCGCAGCCTGGCGGCTCCCCGGCAGCAAGGGCGGGCCCTGGCCGTCGCCATGTTTGGCATTCCCCTGGCGTTGTCGGTCGGAGTTCCGCTGGCCAGCTGGTCCAGCCAGCTTATCGGGTGGCGCGGCGTGTTCGCCTGCCTGGCGGTAATCGCCATGCTGTTGACGCTCTGGGTGTGGCTGCGCCTGCCCGATCGCCCCGGCCAGAAGCAGGGAAGCCGTCTCGCCGCAGGCCAGGTGCTGGCCACTCCCGGCGTATGCGCCGTGCTGTTCGTGGTCATGACCTGGATACTGCCGCATTACATCCTTTATACCTATCTCTCGCCCTTCCTCGACTCCATCGGCCTGGGCGCGCACCTGGACCGCGTGCTGCTCGGATTCGGCCTTGCCGCGCTGCTGGGCATCTGGGGCGTCGGGCTGCTGGTCGACCGTTATCTGCGCGTGCTGGTACTGGCGGCGCTGGCTTCTTTCTGCGCCGTCTCGCTGGCGTTCGGCCTGGGCGCGACCTCGCTGCCCGTGGTCTATCTCGGCGTCATCATTTGGGGGCTGAGCTTCAGCGGCGCGCCCACGCTGCTACAAACTTCGCTTGCGGATGCCGCGGGCAAGCATGCGGATATGGCTCAGGCCATGCTGGTGACGGTATTCAACATATCGTTTGCCGGCAGTGGCGCCTTAGGCGGCGTTTTGCTGGAAACGACCGGCGCGCAGGCCTTTCCCTGGGTCATCGTCGCGCTGCTGGCAAGCGCCTTGATGGTCGCCTGGAGCGCGAAGCGTCACGCGTTCCGTCCTGGCTCGCGCCACGCCCCCGGACGCCCATCTCACCCAGCTGCCACGCAGGATCCCGATCGCGGGCAGGCCTGTCCCTGAAACTCCCGACACCTCGACCACCAGGAACTTCCCCTATGTCCATCAATTCCCTGAAATCTGCGCCGCGCTGGCTGGCCACGGCTGTGCTGGCCTTTGCGGCAACCCACGCCCATGCCGGCGAAGTAAGCAAGGAACAGCAGGAAGCCAATCGCCAGATCGTGCTGGCCTTCTACGAGCAAGGCCTCAATCAGCTCAACGCCGACGCCGCGATGCCCTATCTTGGCGAGCGCTATGTGCAGCACAACCCGACGGCGCCCGACGGGCCCGAAGGCTTCCGCAAATTCATCGCGTTCATGAAAGAGAAGTATCCCAAGTTCCACAGCGAGATCAAACGCTCGTTCACCGACAGGGAATACGTGATCCTCCATGTGCATTCGGTGCGCGAGCCGGGCACGCGCGGCAATGCCATCGTGGACATCTTCAAGGTGGAGAACGGGAAGATCGTGGAACACTGGGACGTCATCCAGGCCATCCCCGAAACGGCGGCGAACGACAACACCATGTTCTAGGCTGCGCCGGAATGACGGGCAGCCTCCGGCCACCCTCACTGATAACTCATGGTGAAGGTGGCGATCCCGCGGAGCGTCCCTGGCGTCACCGCGCCTGTCGAAATGTATTGGGCAACCAAGGGCACTTCGGTCACGGAATCCGAGGTTCCCACGCGCCATTGATTGATAGCGCCCGCGGCAGCCGAATCGGGACCATAGGCCACCGGCTTGCCTTTGTACAGCAGCCGCATCTCGATTCCGCCCGCCGTCGATCCCGCCGCGGGCGTCAGGCGGTCGGTACGGTTGCCTGGATTTGTCGAGTCGGTCAGAGTCACGTACACATTGGCGCCGGGCGTGCAATTCAGGCCAATGCGGAGCGGCGTGTCGCCGCGCGTGGCACCGACCGTATTGAACTCCCGCGATGTCAGGGGAGGCAAGGTAGCGACAACCGACGGGGTCGTGACCAGGCAGCCTCCCTGGACAACCCGGCTGCCGGCCGCGATGGTGACATGGTAGGTCAATCCGGGATTGCCGCAGCCATTGATGAACTGGACATCAAGGCTGGGGAACGACGTCAGCGCGCCGCCGCTGACAGGCCCGATGACAAGCAGCTCAGCCGTAACCAGCCATTTGGCCGTCGAGTTTCTAGGGGCAGTGAATTTCGTGTTGACCGGCGCCAGCTCCCAGCCCCCTCCCCATCCCTGCGTGGTGTAAAAGCGCACCCCTATACCCGGAACGTTCGTCTTGTAGGTTTTTTCCAGGCCCGGAGCCTGGGTGCCGTTGACGGTCATGAGCTTGGTCAACGTGCAGGGCCCCCCTGTCATCTGCATGGCTCCGTCGACGACCACGCCCTCCTTGTCCTGCAGAATCGCCCCTACCTGCGCATCGCGGGGAGGCGTGTAGGAACCCTTCAGGACGATGAGCTTGTTGGTCGCAAAGGTTGTCAGCGCTCCATCATCGGCAGCGGCCGGGCCGGAGAACCCCGCGGCGACAAGCGCGCTCATGGCTAGGGCCGCAGCCCGCAGCGGCCGGCCGAAGCACGGCAAGGACAAGGATTTCACTCTCATCTGGGCCCAGATCCCATATATGTTTCGCATTTCACATCCAATCGGGGGTAGGTCAGCGCCTGCCCATCGCGCTCCGGCAAGCGATAGCCGAAATGGCACACCTGATCGGGCGCCTCGCCCCAACGCAGCGTCAGGTCACCTTCGTCGGCGACCCCCCGCACCAGCACGCGCCCGCCCTGGCCGACCACGCCGACCTCGCTTCCCGCTTCATTCAGCACGATGGCGCCAAACGGCGGCGCCACGCCGTCCGGCTTCATCACGCCGATCATCGCCGAACGGCCGGCCACGGTGGCGAAGCGGATCATGGTCACGGTGTTGGCGCGCGGCGCGATCCGGGTGCTGGTCTCCTTGAGCTCAACATCCAATGGCAGGCCCATGGGGTCCAGGTCGATACTGTTGAGCGAGTACGGCCGCAGATAAGGGATCACGGCATAACCCCTTCCATCGATACGCACCCCGGGGGCATTGGCGATGCGGGCCCCCATCGCATCCTTGGCCTCCACGACGCCAACGGTATCGCTCAGATCGTTGGCCAATGTCACCCCGCCCGGATGAGCCACGATGGCGCCCTTGATGCCGCCCGAATATTGCGTATAGCCCGAGCCGCCGCTCGCGCTGGCCGATAGCGTGGCCGCCTGGCCGCGGTACTGCACATTGCCGCCGCCGGTGGACGCCCCAAGCGCGCGGTCGACGTTCACGCCATAGCTGAGCGCGTTATCGTCCAGGGCGGAGCCGGTAAGCATGAGCTGCCCGGATGATCCGGTCCGGCCGTCCCTGGAGGCCGCCAGCGACAAGGTCGCGGGATGCTCCTCGCTACCCAGGGGAATCGACACGCTGGCGTATACCTGATTGCCCAGCGTTCCAGTAACCCCGTCGCGCCGGCGCGAGGCGGCGATGTTGTACATCAGGTTCGTGCCGAAGGCGCGGAACGTGTTGCTGTAGCCGACCTGGAACTCGGTGGATCGTCCACTGCGCGTCCAGTAGTCGCTGCTCGAGCCCGTGGCATACAGCTCGCCCCATTTTTCGCCCAACGATTGGTTGACCGTCAACTGCAGGGCGTTGCGCTGCCGGTCCAGGCGGGGAACATAGTCGAAGCCATTGCTGCCCGCCAGGCGGCTTCGCGGTTCGCTGACCAGCACGGCTTCGCGCAGGCCCCAGTAACCACTGGACGAATAGCGATAGCCGGCAATCGCCAGATTGGTCCGGGTCGAGGGCACGAACTTGCTGTAGCTGACCCGGATGCTGCGCCCGGCGCTCGAGGCCAGGCCGGGCTTGCTGATGCGCGACTGCGTCACGTCCAGGGCCACCGCGCCCATCGGCGTATTCCAGGCCGTTCCAAGCAGCCCAGCCTGGTAGCCCTGCGCGGCCACCGCGCCGCCGTAGCCCGTCAGCAGATTCGTGAATCCATACTGCATGGTGGCTTGCAGCAGCTTGCTGTCGTCCCCGATCGATCGCACGTTCCGCACCTTGCCCAACGCAACCGTATAGCGCAGCGTCCCGGGCCGCAGGAGCTGAGCGACCGAGGCGTAAGGCACGGTAAAGCTATGCTGGCTGCCGTCAGCTTCGGTCACGGTGACCAGCAGATCGCCGCCATAGCCGGTGGCGTAAAGATCGTTGACTTCAAAGGGGCCGGGCGACACCGTGGTTTCATGGAGCTTGACCCCGTTTTGCGTAACCGTCACCCGCGCATTGGATTGGGCGATCCCCCGGATCAGGGGCGCGTAGCCGCGTTGGGAATCGGGCAGCATCCTGTCATCGGAGGCCAACTGCGCCCCGCGCAGGCCGATGCTGTCGAACATGGCGCCATCGGTGTAGGAATCTCCCAGCGTCAATTGGCTGCGCCAGGACGGCAGGTCGTGCTGCAGATAGGTGGCAATGTTCTGATACTGCCGCTGGCCGCCCGTCTGCCAGCTCAGCGCCGATCGCTGGCGAAAATGCCAGGCGCCGAGATTCAAACCCGAATCAAAAGCCGCATAAGAGGTCCGGCCGGATGCCAGTCCGCTGGTCTGGTAGGTGTTCAGGTTGTAGGCCAGCGTGGCGGACGGCACGCCCTGGTCCCAGAACTCGGGATTGACATAGCCTTGGGGCGCATGGCGCAGCGCGGCCTGCGGCGCGCTGATATCCATACGCAGTTCAGCGATGTCAAAGGATGCGCTGGCGCCGGCCACCAATTGCCCGAGGTCGACGCATTGTCCCTTGGCGAGATCCGCGCGCAAACGCTCGGGGGCCGCGCCAAGCAGATCGTTTTTCAGATTCAGCTGCGCAATCAGGGCGGCATCGAAACAGGGCGTCGCCTGGCCATCCGGTCCTTCAAAACGCACGGCCCGGCGTCCGATCCAGGAAGCATTCAGATAGATATCGACGGAATACTCGCCTGGCGTCACGGGATTGCCGCGCGTGAAACGCGAGACATCGACCGTGGCGCCGCCCGAGTGCATGAGGAAACCGGAGTCGAAATCCACCTCGGCCGAAGATTGGCCGTCAAGGGGCGCTGCCCAGACTGCCGCGGGGAACAGCGCACAGGCCACGACGCCCCGAAGAAAGAAAAACCCGCGCTGTTTCATTGCGCGGACTGCGAGCCGGCATGAAACTCTCCTGAAACCGCCGCGCCGTAATCATTGATGGTCGTGTAGCGGACCACCGAGGGAATCTCGGAATCTACCGCCGTCAGGCTCCCGAAGTCGAACTCCGTCGCCGCATGCGGCGCGACCATTGCGCCCTCTTCGTTCACATGCTGTTTGCCGGCCGCCTGCACGCTGACCCTGCTGAGGGTCACGTAGTAGCCCGAAGGATTGCTGGCCGACAGGACGTAGCCGCCGTTGGGCTTTCTGACAAAGCGCCAGCGCAGCTTGTCCGGCGCATCGCCCGCCTTGCCGGGCAAGCCCGCGGGGCGGAAGAACAACTTGATCCGGGACCGGATCGCGATCTGCAGACGGTTGGCCTCGAAGCCGGCCCGAGGCGGCACCTCAAGCGCGTTGAGCCAGAAAAGCGACTCGCGATCCTGCGGCAGCGGTTCTTGCGTATGGATGATGCGCAACGTCTGGCCCTTCGCCGGATCCAGACGGAACAGCGGCGGAGTCAGCGTGAACGGAACCTTGACCTGGTCGGGGGTCGCGTTCGGGTCGCCGTCATCAATCCAGGACTGCACCAGAACCGGCCCATCGCCCTCGTTCGTGAGCTTCAGCGTCACCTCTCGCTGCGAAGAGGAATAGATGACCCGGGTTCCACTCAAGACAACTGCGGCGTTTGCCGAGGTCGCCATGACGGCAACCGAAAGCGCCGCAAAGGCAGCGTGCCATTTAAATCTGAAAAACATAGTCATCTCATAGGCGCTGGATCCTGCGCCGCGTCAGCGATGCGCATTTTCCCTGCCGGCTTTACACGAGGGGCGAGGGCGACGGCCGCTGGTTATTACTGGTAAACGATCGAGTACATCGTGCGGGCTTCAACCTTGCCGGCGGTCGACGCGTCGGTAGCGACGTATTGGGCAAAGTAGTTGAGCGTCGCCTGGCCGTTTTCCAGCGCAACAAATTGCATGTTCTGCGCAGCTTCCGCGCCGCCCAGCTGGATATCCGAATGGTCGTTGTTGAGCAGGCCCACTTCGACGTTTTCGGCGCCATTGGCCGCGGTGTTCTTGAGACGGCCTGTCAAAAGGTCAACCGTTGCGTTGGGTTCAAAGTAAACGGCCACATTTCCCGAGTTGGGCGAACAATTGGTCAGGGCGATATTGAAAGGGGTGCGACCAGCCGTCGCGCCCGCGGTCGGCAGCGCGCTGGTGGAAACCGTGGGTAGCGTCACCGTGAAGTCCGCGCCACCGCCATTGCCGTTGATCTGGCAAGTCTGCGACGTGATTTCGCCGTTAATGGTGATGGAGCCGTCCGCAGCCAGCGCGCTCGCAGACAGGCTGAAGGCCGCGCAGGCAAAAAATGCGGTAGAGAATTTCATGCTTAACCTCGTATGAGTAGACACGGGAGCGGCGCGCGCTGATGCGCGAGCCAAATGGAAAGCGTGGAAAGCCTCTGTTCAGAGGCGCAATTCGGTCGCTGGAAAAGCACCAGAAATCGAGAGAAATCTAGGTGTATTCCCCAAATTGAGCGGCAATTCTATGGATATCATCAGATTGCACAAGTTTTCTGCTATCTGATTTTCTGATATCCGAAAGATGGCTGAATGGCCGTAGATCTTCCGTTGCACCAACAGGCGCGTGTCCGCCCGATTCCATGGTGGCGCGCTTCATGTGCTGGCCGGCCAGCATGGCAGGCCGCTTGCCCTGTTCCAGGATGATCAGGCCGGCGATGTGTCCGGCGTGCCTCGGGAGTCGCTTGCAGGACATCCTCGCCGGTCAGGAGAAGCTCGCCTTTTCCCGCCAGTTGCCGTCAGCGCCGTTCGCATGCCGGCGTCAGGCTGGCGTGAGGTCGCCCATAAGCGAATCTTCGGCTCGCGCTGCGTACCTGCCCGCCGTGAAATCCATGAAATTCTCGATGGCCTGAGGCTTGCCCAGCAGATAACCTTGAGCCTCGTGGCAGGATTCCGCCTGCAGGAAGGCAAGTTCTTCCTCGGTCTCCACCCCTTCGGCCAGCACCGGAAGCTCCAGGCCGCGCCCCAGCCCCAGCACCGCCCTCACGATGGTGGCGGCCTGCGGATTGACGTGGACGGACTTGATGAAGGATCCGTCAATCTTGATCTTGTCGAATGGAAAGGCCCGCAGATTGGACAGCGAGGAATAGCCTGTTCCGAAATCA